>SHLU01000017.1 GCA_004282995.1 Sphingomonadaceae bacterium | reverse complement strand
TGCCATAGCTGTCACCGTGCTATCCAGGATGGCCCGCAACGCAAACTGACATTTGAGACCAACCCCGGCCGGCCAATCCCGTTTGGCAATCCGCCATTCAATGATGAGAACATCATCGTTCTGTCAGCAGTCGCCAATGCGCTGGCGCCGGGCCGGGCACAGGCATTTCTTTCGTCGAGCAAGGTGTTCCATGGTGCGATGGGCAAGGATTATCGCGCAGCACAAGCGGCTGCCTTGGCGCTGCGTCAGCGCGCTGCCGACCTCTCCGAAGAACTGTCCTCCCGCAGCTATGCGAGGAACGATGCCTTCACGATCATTTCCACCGTTTCCGGGCGCGCGACCGCTTCGCGTTTTACCGACTATGCTGGATCGGTTCAGGCCGTGATGACGGTTGATACCTTGCTCAATGCGCTCGTGCGTGAAGGCCGCGTAACCGTGGGCGCGGCAGCGGGAATTCGCGCGAACATCAACCGTGCCTATGACGCTGTGAGCGAACCCAATGCTTATCGCCCTGCACAATTTCGCGCTGCCTTGGGCAACGCGGCGTCGGCGATAGAGACCCTTAGATGAAGCGTGGAATGCGGCCATCTGTGCTTCTCGCGGCGAGCGCGCTTGTGCTTTCGTCCTGCGGTGGTGGGGGAAGCCCATCAGGTGGAGGCAATACATCCGGTGGAGGGGCAACTCCCACACCAACACCCCCACTGGCCGGGGCGCTCTATGCGGTGCCTGCGCAGGAATCGCTCAGCGCAGCGGATGTGGGGACGGTAATTGCGCGCGCGGCTGCTCAGGCCAATGCGCGAGGCGTCTCTGCCACAATTGCCGTGGTTGACCGGGTCGGGAATGTGCTGGGGGTGTTCGCCATGCCGGGCGCGGCAACCACCGCGAACATTCCCGACGCGCCCAATGGAATGAATGTCGATGTGCAGGGGCTTGCTATCCCGGCGGCTGCGGCAGCCATCGCGAAAGCTATAACCGGCGCTTATCTGTCGAGCGGAGGCAATGCGTTCTCCAGCCGCACGGCCAGCATGATCGTGCAGGAACACTTTCCACCTGCGCCAAGTACTGCCGGGCTTGAAAGCGGCCCGCTGTTCGGTGTGCAGTTCAGCCAGCTTCCCTGCTCCGATCTCTCGGCGCGTGCCAGCGACGGAATGATCGGACCGCAAAGATCGCCATTGGGGCTTGCGGCTGACCCAGGGGGATTCCCGCTTTACAAAAACGGCGTTGTCGTGGGTGGCCTCGGCGTGTTGGCAGACGGTATCTATGGTTTCGACCCCAACGTGCTCGACACCGACATCGACATTGATGAGCAGATCGCGCTGGCCGGGACGGTGGGTTTCGAAGCGCCACTAGCGATCCGCGCCAGCCGGATCTTCGTGGACGGCACATCGCTGCGCTTCACCGATACAGGCTACGGTTCGTTGTCTGATGTAGCGGGGGCAAGCTTCGCCGGAACCGCTGGATCGCTGGTCCCCGTGACCGGATATTACGGTGGTGCGGCACTTCGTGCAGGCGCCGTTTACGGCAGCGAGACTTCGGGAGTGCGCGCCGCGAGAGCTACCGAGTTCTCAATCCAGGACGCCTTTGTCCTGACTGATGGAGCCGGCACAAATCGCTTCCCCATAAGAGCAGGCACTGACGGCGCTGACGTTCCGGCGATTGTCGTCAGCGAAGCGCGCGCAATTCTTGAAGAGGCTTTCGCCGTGATGAGCCGAGCGCGAGCCCAAATCCGCCAGCCGCTCGATAGCCGTGCGCAGGTGACCATCTCGCTGGTCGACACGCGAGGCGAAGTGCTGGGCATTGTGCGTTCGCCTGATGCGCCGATCTTCGGCATTGATGTGAGCTTGCAAAAGGCGCGCACCGCAAATTTGTTCTCAGCTCCGTTCGCAGCTGCAGAGTTGCAACAAGCGAGCGGTGAAGTGCCTCAATTTGTCAATCGCGTGCGCACATTTCTTGGCGATCCCAGTGCCTTGACGGGTCAATTTGCCTTTTCCGATCGCTCGGGCGGGAATCTTTCGCGACCCTATTTCCCTGATGGTGAAGTGGCTCAACCCAATGGCCCGCTGTCACGCCCCATCGCACAGTTCAATCCGTTCTCTACGGGGCTGCAGTCGGCGCTGATTGTGGGCAATTTGGCGCAGCATCTGGGGTTTGTGACAGGAACTAGGGCCAGCGATACCCCGCGCTTCTGCACGTCTGTGCCTGAAGTTACGCCTGGCCACACGAGGATCGCCAACGGCATCCAGATATTCCCTGGCTCGGTCCCGATCTACCGCGGCGGACAACTGGTCGGAGGGATCGGTGTGTCAGGCGACGGGATCGATCAGGATGACATGATCAGCTTCCTCGGCCTGCACAATGCCGGGCAACGAGTGGGGGGAATCGGTAACGCGCCGAAGGGTATCCGGGCGGATAGAATTCTGGTCAGGGTCGGGTCGCGTCAAGTTCGCTTGCGCTACGTTAATTGCCCGTTCGCGCCGTTCCTCGATAGTGGGGAAAACAACGTCTGCGAGGGGTTGTAGCGGTGTCGAGCTTGCTTATCCCGCTGGCATTGGCTGTGGTGCAGGCAGAGCCGCCTGCGAGTGCGCCCGAGGACGAAAACCCGTCCGCGCAGGAGCAAGAGACCCCTGTACTACCCTGGGAGATCGAGCCGCCGCCGGTCGACCCCGAAATCATCGATGGTCGCAGGCGTCCAGATTTTACCGGGCTGCTTCCCGACCCGGTAACACAGCACAATCCTGGTGCGGTTCGCGCTCCTCCCCCCCAAGCATTTCCGACGGAGGATATTCCGATCCCCGATCGCTGGCGGTTGATCGAAACCCTGGGATTGGTCAAGGAGCGTTTCTGGGATCCTTATAACCAGAATACATACAAGGGTGACCGGCCGATCAACCCGGACAAGGTGCCCTGGCTGCCGATCAAGGGAAACGACTGGTTCTTTGTCGTCAATGCCATCAGTGACACCGTGATCGAGCCACGCAGTTTTCCCATTCCAGTGGGCGTTCAAACCACCGAGGACCCCGACCGTATCGATGTCTTCGGCAATGCCTTCTCGAGTGTGTTCTCGCAGACATTCATCGCGGGCGCGGCTCTGATCAAGGGCAACACGGCATTCAAACCGCCCGACGTCGAGTATCGCGTCACTTTGGCTCTCAATGTGAATTACGTCGATGTGCCAGAGCGAAGGGTCTTATTTGTCGAGCCGTCGAGAGATAGTCATAGGCTCGATCATTTTGTGGGCGTGCAGGAAGCCTTCTTTGACTACCACTTCCGCAATGTCTCGACCCGATATGACTTCGATTCCATGCGGATCGGAATCCAGCCGTTCCAATCCGACTTTCGCGGATTTCTATTCAACGATCAGCAACTCGGGCTGCGGCTTTTCGGGACGCGGGATAACAATCGGTTCCAGTATAATCTCGGTGCATTCTGGCGGCTGGAGAAGGACACAAACAGTGGGTTGAATGCCGTCACCCAGCGCCCGCGCGATGATCTGGTCTTTGTTGCCAATGCCTATCGCCAGGACTTCCTGATCCCTGCGCTCACCAGCCAGATCACCTTGGTGTACAACCGCAATCGCGAAGGCGACCAGATAGAGATCGACGACAACGGCTTTCCGGTGCGGCCGGCATTGCTGGGTGATCTGCGCGGGCGCGATTACGATGTATTCTACATCGGCTACAATGCCGATGGACGGATCGGTCGGATCAATGTGACCGCCAGCGCCTATGCCGCCCTGGGCGAGGACCGAAACAGTTTCTTCACCAGCGAGCCTGCCGATATCCAGGCATTTTTTGGCGCGGCAGAGCTCAGCTATGACAGGGACTGGATGAGATTTCGGCTGTCCGGTGCCTATGCCAGCGGAGATGGCGATCCGTATGACGACAAGGAAACCGGATTTGATGCGATCTTCGAAAACCCGGTCTTCGCCGGGGCTGACACCAGTTACTGGATCAGGCAGACCATCCCGTTTGCAGGCGGTGGGCGTGCCGTTTCGGTCAACGGGCGCAATGGGCTGCTCAATTCGCTCCGGTCCTCGAAGGAACAGGGGCAGTCGAACTTCAACAATCCGGGCCTGATCCTGGCCGGAGCCGGTGCCGATTTCGATCTCACGCCAGAGTTGCGCATCTCCGCCAATGCCAATCATCTTTGGTTCGAGAATACAGCGACGATTGAGGTATTGCGCAACGAGGGTTCGATCCCGCGCGATATCGGGTTGGATCTCTCGGCTGCGGCAATTTGGCGCCCCAAAGCGACCCAGAATATCGTGTTCCGGCTATCAGCCGCCACATTGTTTTCAGGGGATGGGTTCCGCGATCTGTTCGACAAGCTCGGGGGCGGTAGCTATCACTACTCCATCCTGGCCAACGCGGTGTTGACCTATTGATGCTTCGTTTCCGCGTCCTCTTCCTATTACTTGCCTTCGCAACTTTTGCCGGAGTGATTTCGTTCGGGTCAATCCGCGCAGCGGAGGGCGAAAAGCCGGTCAAGCGCGACTACGTCCGGGTTACGGCACCGCCGGCACCTCCTCAGCAGACAGTCGCGCAAATGATGGCGAAGTCTGAGGGCTGCACGTCCTGTCATGCGCGCACCGATGCGCCGACCATGCATGTGACACCAGCAGTGCGGTTGGGCTGCACAGACTGTCATGGTGGTGATGCCAGTGTCGTCGGCAATTCCGAACTGCCGCATGATCACGCGGACTATGTGAGCGCGCGCAACCAGGCGCACGTCCTCCCGACCTTCCCCGAAAGTTGGCATTGGCCTTCCTCTGCCAATCCTGAGCGCAGCTACGCGCTGCTCAATCGCGAAGCGCCGGAGTTTGTGCGCTTTGTCAATCCAAGCGACTACCGCGTGGCTCGAGAGGCATGCGGATCTTGCCATATAGAGATCATTGAAGCGGGCGAGCGCTCGATAATGGCAACCGGCGCAATGCTGTGGGGCGGGGCAGCCTATAACAACGGCATTCTGCCCTACAAGAATTACGCGCTGGGTGAGGCCTATACGCGCGAGGGCGAGCCGGCAAAGCTGCTCTCACCGGGCGATCCTCCGGGCCAAATCAGCGAAGCGCAGAAGGCTCGCGGCGCGCTGGCCGAACTCTATCCTCTGCCGACCTGGCAAGTCATTCCGCCGGGAGATGTGTTCCGGGTGTTCGAGCGCGGCGGGCGCAACATCGCGACGCAATTCCCCGAGATCGGACTGCCCAATCCCACCGGACAGATCCAGCGGTTAGAAGAACCTGGCAGGCCAGATCTGAAGCAATCCAATCGGGGTCCCGCGACCGGCCTGCGGGTGGCGATCCCCGCGCTCAATATTCACAAGACCAGGCTCAACGATCCTTTTACCTGGTTCATGGGCACGAATGATCAACCGGGCGACTATCGCCATTCAGGCTGTGCCAGTTGCCACGTGGTCTATGCCAATGACCGCGAACCCCGCCACTCGCTGATCTATGCCAAGCGCGGGCGTGACGGGCAGACGATAACCTTGGACCCGACGATCGCGGGTAAACTCGAAGGTGCTTACGGGGGCGACAAGCCAGGCGGCCACGGCTCGTTGAAGCGACCGGGCGAGCGAAATGACGACGCCCCGCCGAAGAAAGAGAAAGGGCATCCGCTGCAGCATGTGTTCACGCGCGCGATCCCCACAGCACAATGCATGAATTGCCACATGCACCAGCCCAATATCTTTCTGAACAGCTACCTTGGCTACACCATGTGGGATTATGAGAGCGATGCGCCCTCTATGTGGCCCGCGAAGCAGAAATACCCGACCGCCGAGGAAGTACGCGCGGTGCTCGACCGCAATCCGGAGGGCGCTGCGCCCAAAGGGAATTGGAGCGACCTGGACTTCCTGCGCAATGTGTACGAACTCAACCCGCAACTGCGCGACACCCAATTCGCCGATTATCACGGGCACGGGTGGAACTTCCGTGGGATTTTCAAACGCGACCGGGAAGGCAATCTGCTGGATAAGGATGGCAAGATCGTCGATCCCGATGACCCGGAAAAATGGCGCAAGGAAGGTGAAGGCAAGTTTGTCGAGCCGGGCGTAAATCCTGGCAAGAGCGTTCATCTGATGAGCATCCATGCCGAAAAGGGCATGCAATGCGCCGACTGCCACTACGCACAGGACAGTCATGGCAACGGGTTGATCTATGGCGAAGTCGCCAATGCCATCGAGATCGGCTGCAAGGATTGCCACGGTAGTGCCGATGCCTACCCCACGCTTCGGACCAGTGGTCCTGCCGCGCCGCCCAAGGGTAATGATCTGACCCTGCTGCGTAATCCTGACGGTCGCCGCCGCTTCGAATGGATCGAAGGCGACGATGGTGCTCGTAAGCTGATCCAGCGGTCAATCGTCGATCCGTCGCTCGAATGGGAAGTCTCCCTGGTTCGTGACAGCGTTGATCCCGACGGCGCAGGATTCAATGCGAAGGCGGCGCGCGCCAAGCTGATGAGCCGGAAGGGCGCAGAAACCGGCAAATTCGAATTCGGGCTGGGCATCAAGGAAGAAGAACGCGCGCACCGCGATCCGGAGATGGCCTGCTACACCTGCCATTTGTCGTGGACTACGTCTTGCGGGGGCTGTCACCTGCCGATCGAGGCGAACTGGAAGAGCAAGGTCCATCGTTACGAAGGCGAAACGACGCGCAATTTCGCGACCTACAATCCGCAGGTGGCCCGGGATCAGATGTTCCAGTTGGGCAAGCATCAGACGACCAAGGGCAATCAGACCGCGCCGGTCCGTTCTTCTAGCGCGCTGGTGCTGTCGTCGACCAATATCAATCGCGAGCGGATCTACGTGCAGCAGCCGCCGATCTCGGCTTCCGGCTTCTCGAGCCAGGCCTTCGCGCCGCATTTTCCGCATACCGTGCGCAAGACTGAAACCAAGACTTGTAGTGATTGCCACCTGTCCGCCAACGATGACAACAACGCGATCATGGCGCAGCTTTTGCTGCTGGGTACGAATTACGTCAATTTCGTGGGGCTGCATGCCTGGACCGGGCTGGAGGGTGGCTTCTCGGCTATCCGGGTCACCGAATGGGATGAGCCGCAGGCAGTGCTCGGCTCCTATCTCCACCGCTATGCCTATCCAGATTATTGGCGGATGCATGTCGAGGACAACGGCCGCGAACTCAGAAACTGGAACCGAGGCAAGACCTTCGATGAGGACTTGAGCGGCGAGACCAAGGCGTTCGAGCAGTTCGTCAACACGCATGAGGGAACGCGCGACCGGGTCAACTGCCTGCAATTGCGCGGCGAATACATGTTCGTAGCCGAAGGGAAGGGCGGGTTCCGTGTCTACGATGTCGCTTCGATCGCGAATAAGGGTATTTCAGAACGGATTCTTTCCGCGCCGTTCTCGTCGCTGGGTCATGACACTCATGTGAGCACCCGCAATGCGACCTGCATGGCGCTTGCCACCAATCAACCGATCAATCCATTGCGCAATACTTCCCAGATGCGCGAATTGAATCAGGAGCAGGGTTTCCTGCCGATCTACTCATACGCCGCGATAACCGATGCCGAAGAGGGCCTGATCCTCGTCGATGTGAACACCATGGCTGACGGAGAATTCCGCAACAACAAGCTGCGCCGCGTGCGTTTTGCGGGTGGGGGAGATGCCTGGAATCCGGACGGCGTGCTTGATGGCGCGCGGCATATCCACCTAGCAGGAGAGGTGGCGTATATCACGGCTCGGCGAGGATTGGTCGTGATCGATCTGGCCGATCCACTGGCACCCAGTGTGACGGCGGTACGCGATCTGCCCGATGCGAGGTCCAGCGCTATCCAGTTCCGTTATCTTTGGGTGACCGATGCGGATGGCGTGAAGCTGTTCGATGTCACCGATTTGCGTAATCCCGTCGCGAAGCCCGATGCCACGGTTCCTCTTGCGGATGCCCGTAAGCTCTACATCGCGCGCACTTATGCCTATGTGGCTGCAAAGCGGGACGGGTTGGTCATCCTCAATGTCACGAACCCGCTGAAACCGCGTGTGCATGGAGCAGAGACACTGGGCGGTACGCTCAACGATGTGGAGGACGTGATCGTCGCATCTACCAACGCATCATTGTTTGCCTATGTCGCGGACGGCCGCAATGGGTTGAAGGTACTGCAACTCACCAGCCCGGACAGTCAGCGCAACTTCTATGGCTTTAGCCCTGCACCTGTGCCCGAGCTGATTGCCTGGGCGCGCACGCCAACACCTGCGATCGCCCTGTCCAAGGGCCTCGACCGTGACCGCGCGGTCGACGAGACCGGCGGCCAGATGGCGGTTTTCGGCAGACTGGGCTCGCGCCCCTTCACGCGGGCAGAGATGGAGCGACTGTTTCTGACCCGGTCAGGTGTGCCTTGGAATGTTCGCGACGAACCTGTCATGACCGCTTGGGTTCCTCCTAGCGAGGGCCGGTCGAATACACGGCAGGTGATCGGCAAGTGACTTGCAAATTCGGACTTCAGCCGGTTTCCCGATCTGCGAACATCTCGCGCATCATCGGCTGCAATTGCGGGCCATAATAGGCGAGTGCATTCCAGTTCCCGACGGTTTCGTAATGCGTGACCAGCGAACCGCCCTCCCAGCGGTGGAGCGCGTAGGTTGATGGCTCGGTGGTTATCAGCACTCGGCTGTCCGGCCGGTCTGCATCAACCTCGCGCAGATCGAGCGAAACGAGCGGCGCGACCGAGGGCGTAACACCCAGGGGAATGTCGCGGAAGCTGGCATGCAACGGACGGTGCAGGTGCCCGCAATGGATCGCAAGAATTTGATCGTGCCCTCCGACTACGCGCCCGAATGTCTCGATCCAGTTCTCACTCGGAGCCGGGTCCATCCAGTCGATACCAGAGACCACTGGCGGGTGATGCATGAATATCAGCGCGGGCGTATCGGGATGCGCGTTCAACTGGCTTGATAGCCATGCGGCACGCCTTTCGCAGAACGCCCCTCCATGTCGGCCCGGTTCGAAGCTGTCGAGGCACAATACGCGCAGCCCCTCTTGCTCAATGACATACTGAATGAAGCCGTCTTCCGACGGCGTATCGGGGAAGGCGCGCAGCAGTTCCTCGCGGCTATCGTGGTTACCCACCAGAACGCGGACCGGAAACGGGCACTCTGCGAGCATCTCGGCGATCTTCTCGAAGCTTTCGCGGTCGCCGCGATCTGTTAAATCACCCGTCAGTAGCAACAGGTCGATCGTGTTGGGCTGTTTGAGCAAGCGATCGAGCGTAGCGCGGAAACGGATGCGGTTGAGCTCTTCGGGCCTTGCATCGGGTTCGAAACCGATATGGATATCGGTCATCTGCGCGATCAGCATATCCGGTGCCCCCCAATCCTCATTCTATTCCCATGCGGCGCAGGAAGGCAATCATGTCGCGTTCCTGGCCGGGCTTGTTGGCGGGGAGGGGGTGGCCCGGATCGTGATAGGAATGGCACATGGCACAACTGGAAGGCACTTCAGCTTGACGAGCCTGTTCACCCTGGTGGCATTTGCGGCAGCTGTTCAGATCGGGCAGCAAGAGATCGGTCGAGACCTTGGATGTGGCGGCCTCGTGGCAGGAACTGCATTCCTCCTGACGGTGCGCGTGGTGGTCAAACCCTCCGTTCAGCAGAAAGCGATCGGGCAGATTGATCGGCACTACGCCAAGTTTGCCATTTATGGTCGCAGGCAGATGGCATTCCCCGCACACGCCGCCCGGCGCTAGCGCCCGATTTACGCCGACAAGTGATCTGACCGGCGGCCCAAAATTTGAATAATAGAGTCCGTCGCGCGCATATTTGCCAGGGCGTGATCGGCCGGACACGACGGGTCGCCGCGGGGTTCGATCCATCGCACGCAGATCTGCCAGCGTTTGCTCGACATCACCGTGCGGCAGGGTGCGGTAAGTGGCTCCGACACGATCGTATACGAGGCTGTGGCAGGCTTCGCAGTTATCTTCCATGCTGATGGGTTCGAAACTGACGCGATCACGGCTCGCTTCGTGACAATCTTTGCATCCGAGCGGCGACCCGTAGCCACTGGACGAACCTAGCCGGATAGCCATCTTGGCGGCACCTCCATCGGGATCGAGGTGCAAGTCGTGAGGGAACTTGATGCCGCTTGCTTCCAGGGGGTTTTCCGCGAGCGAAATCCGCCGGACCGTGTCGCGGCGTAGTTCGGTGAAGATTGCAGGTCTGAATTCGGGATGGGCAGTGCCGAAATCATGTGCATTTGCCAGCTCGGTGTCGGTTAGGCGTGTATCGAGAGAGTCGTGACAATCGGCGCAGAACTGCTGGCTCGCCGGTTCCATTCGCGCAGGTCCTTCATGCTCGCTATGGCATGTTGTGCATGCGCCGGGGCCTTCCTTGCCGAAGAAATCCGCGACCGCCCATTGCAAGGCTTCGCCAAATTCGTGCGGTTTCCTGCCATCGGCCATTCGCCCAGCGACGGCATGATCGCCGACTTCTGCATGGCATGACAGGCAGGTATCGGCGCGAACCGCGACGAAGGCATCAACATGACAAGCTTCACAATTGTCTTCCAGACCATGGTGGGCAAGGCTCAGCGAGCCAGTGCTCCAACTGTTGTCGAACGCAACTCCGCCCGCGCGCATGTTATCGGGATCTATCCGCTCGCGCGTCAGGTGTGAAACGATCGGTAGAGCGAGAAACGCCAGCACAATCGCGGCGACCGCCATCCAGCTCATCGCGCGCTTGCCGGGCAATACGCTGGCGAGCGCGAAGCCGCGCAGCACATCGGATTTGCCTTCGCGTTCTTCAAACTTCCGGATGGTTATCGTGGTCGTTCCGGAATCATCGATGCCCAGTGCAAGCAAAGACGAACCCAGCGCCAGTTCGGCACCTTCGCGGGTGGAGACAGTCGCTTCAGTGGCTGTTCGGCCATCTATGCCAAAGCCCAGCGTGCCAATGGCCTCAACGCGCAGCTGCCCGCCCGCTGCGGGCATGATGCGAACATGTTGTTGCTCGACCGCCAAGTCCGGCAGATGGATATCACATTCGGTCGAACGGCCGATCGTCACCGTATCCTGTTCGAGGGTACGGTCGCGCACGATCTCTCGCCCGCTGGCGGTGTGATCTATCGTGCGGATCAGAAATGTCATCCGCCTAACCCCAATAGTAGAATACGCTGATGACATGCGCGAGGAGCGCTGCCAGCAAGGCTATGGTGGCGGGGATGTGGATGAACAGCCAGACCTCGAGGCGGGCCTTGATCTGCATATGACGACGTATCTGCGCGAGGCTAGCTGCACGGCGGCGGAGCAATGCGCGGACCTTGCCTTCGGCAGATATTTCGTTCTGGCTGGCCCGGAAATCATCCGGCATGCCCTCGAGCGCGCGCTTGGTCGTGCAATTGCTGTAGTTGCCGCTCAGGCGAGCCCATAAACCGCCGCCGAATATGTCCTGCTCCAACGCGGCGATGACGAGGTTCGATTGTTCGCGGTCAAGGGGCTGCGCGGCGTGCTCCAGCTGCCGATCAATCGCCTCCACCGCATCGACCATTTGTTTGCGGGTCATCTCCTTGCGGTTCGAACTCAGCTGGCTCGGCAACACCGCATAGGCAGCAATGCCATAAAGCCCGCTTGCGATGACCAGCATCATCAGCGACCACGCCAGCGTGTGCACGTTCCAGCCAAGCTGGAACCCGGTGTGCAGCGTGCCAATTACCACCAATGATAGCCCGAGATAGACATGCGCACTGGTCCAGGCCTTCAGGCTCCAGTGTCCTTCTGTCATCTTGCGTTTGCGAATACCCAAAAGGGAGAGCCAGATTATCAAGACCAGCGCGATTGTACCCAGGAGATAGCCGTACCAACTGCCGCCATTGGGTCGGGGATGCTGATCGATGAGCAGATACCCGAGAAACAGGACGAGGCTTAGCGCCCCCGCGATCTTCGCCCACCGCAGGCGTCGATGGACCAGAAAACTTTCATGATCGGACGCTCGACGGCTGTCATGGTACTCGAAATCGCCTTCAGGGGCGCTTGCCATCAGCTGTCTTCTTCCAGCCGCGCGACCGACAAGAATTTTTCAGGCGCGACACGGATTGCTGCGCCAGTGGGGCAGGCTCTTACGCAGGCAGGACCACCTGAAATACCGCTGCACATGTCACATTTGATCGCGACTTTGGGCCGTTCTGTTCCTTCGCGCTCTGCTTTCTTCTTGCGCCAGGAGTAAGGCGCTTCGCCGGGGCCGGGCCCCATGCCCCACAGCAACCATTTGGAGAATGACGGCTTTGGAGGCGGTTTCGGCTCCATCCGGATGACACCGTAGGGACAATTGCGCTCACAGTTGCCGCAGCCGATGCAGGTTTCGTCAATGGCCACTTCGCCGTCTGGCCCGCGCGTGATCGCATTCGGAGGGCAATCCGCCATGCAATGCGGATGCTCGCAGTGACGACACGAGGTTGGCACATGCAAATGCGCGTAGGTGCGGCCGGCTTCGCGATCGAGCCTGCTCAAGCCGTCGTGACTGTCGGCGCATGCCTTTTCGCAATTGTCGCAGCCGATACACAGTTTCTCATCGATCAATAGCACGTCGGTCGCTTCGCCGACGCCATTGTCGACGAGAAACTGCGCGGTTTGAGAATACATGTCGACCACACCGCCAAAACCTTCCTTGCGGCTTTCGACAAACGCATTGACTTCGCGCCTGCTTGCCATGTCGGACATCGCCCGTTCGCGCAGTCGCGGGTTGCGCTCGAGCAAGGCGAGGAAGGGTTCGCCCGGAATGCGGATGACTTCAGATTTGATCGCCGCCTTGACGCTGGCAGTGCGCGTTGAGCCATCAATCACCGCCATCTCGCCGAAGTAGGATCCGGCCGGAAGATAGCTGAGGAATACCGGCTGCCCGCCAATGTCCTTTTCAACGATCATCGAGCCACGGCGGACAATGAATATGTCCTTGTCGTCCGCACCCTCCTCGATGACAAACTCGCCAGCACGCTTTTCGATCACTTCGGACTTGTCGACCAGTTCGGTAACATCGTCGCGCGTCAATCCCGATCCGAACATCTGGAGGAGTTGGCGTTCGATCGAGATGCGATTGACCGCACGATTGGCGCTGGGGGCAGTGGCGAGCAGTTTGAGAGCCGCGCTGCGTGTAAACTCGACAGCAATCGTTGGTTCGGCTGCGCGGATTGTTGCGCCCCGTCGGCGTCCGGAAATGAGCCCGACCTCCCCAAATATCGAGCCTTGCCCGATGGGCACCGTTATCGAAGGATCATCCGGATTGACCTCGACCGCCACCGAACCTTCGGCGATGGCGAACATGGAATTGCCGGTGTCGTTGCGGTTGAAAATGATCTCGCCGGGCTGAAAATGCGCCACCGAACTGTCGAGCATCAGTTCGCGCATTTGTAGCGGGGAAAGCTCCCGCAGGATCACGACCTCACCGCGGAAGGCCTCGAGCCATTCGTCAACACTGCGGTGCCCTGGCAGGGCCCCGAATTTCTCTGCCAGAATAGGCTCGTCAGCCGGCTTGAGATCACGGTTCCCGTTGAGGAACTCGATCACGTCATAACCCTGGTTCATGCAATGCTTGATGAGCGGGTATCCTGCCAACGCCCCGATCACGTAAACGCCGCTCTTGCTGGTCTCGAAATTGGGTGAAAGCGAAGGAAATGCGCCTCGATCTTCGCTGCTGAATTCAACCCCTATCGATTCGACAAATCCACGCGGCGGCTGCGACCCGGTCCGCGCGATGATGCGGTCACAGGGGATCGTCTGCTCGCCATCGCGTGTTTCAACTATGAGTTCTGTCGGGCGCACTTCCGATGGGCTGGTTTCACGGCGAACCGATATCCGCCCGTCGGCTTCTGCTTCTTCGAGCAGTTTGACATTGGCTGGCTTGGCTCGTGCGAATTCTGCCCGCCGGTTCAGGATGGTGACGATATTTCGTTGCGCTGGAGCGGCTGCCAGCCCGAGTGCATTTTCGATTCCCGCAGCGCCGGAACCCACACCGGTGATATGCTCGTCAAAATACTCGCCGGGATCATCGAGTTGATACTGGATATGCGGTAGATCAGCTCCGGGTGTGCGCAGCCGGTTGGGGTTGCCTTGTGTGCCGATTGCCAGCACCACAGCTTCCGCTTCGATTGCATCTCCGCTCTTTAGCTGGATGGAGAAATTGCCGGCTTCGCCTTCAATCGCGATGACCTCGGCATTCAGCATCACTTCGACCGACTGGCCCGAGATTTGCTCGTCCCATATTCTCAGGATCGTCTCGCGCTTGCCCGCGTCAAAATCCATATCGGATCTTAGGACAAGGTTGGATGGCGTGGCCATCACATGCTTGCCCTTCTGGTATTTGAAAATCGTGTCGGAGAGGTGATCGGTCTTTTCGATCAGTACGTGGCTCATCCCAAGAGCAGCTGCACGGGCAGCTGCGCTCAATCCTGCTGGGCCAGACCCAACAATGGCAACGCGAACGCGTTCTGCCAAAATCCTCCCTCCTTCCAGCAGGCATCATAAGGAATTACGAGAGCCGCGCTACCAGGAATTGTCGGCTAACTGACCCGCTGCTATCCCCTGAACATGGCGGATAGAAAGATCAGTTCTGGTGACCTGCGAACCGGGGCGATAGCTCTCGGGGTGGCTACAGTTCTACTAGCAGGAACAATCGGTTACCGCGAATTGGGATCCGGTCGACTTGCTTCGCATGAGACGGACCTAGAAGCGCCGCTATCGATTGATGAACTGCGCGAGCGTGCTGAGGACTCCGGCGATGCTGACGCATGGCAGGCTCTGGGATTTGCGTATTTCGAGCGAGCGGAGTTTGGCAAGGCAGCGCAGGCCTATCGGAAGGCCGTGGACAATGATGATGGAGAGGCAGTCCTCTGGTCGGCGCTTGGGGAAGCGCTGGTCATGGCGAGCGAACGCGATCCGATGCCGGCTGAGGCATTGGCAGCTTTTCAGAAGGCCAGCGAAATCGATCCAGGCGACCCTCGCTCGCGTTATTTTCTCGCCGTCAATCGCGATCTGGCCGGAGAGCACGAGGGGGCAATTGAGGATTGGTTGGCTTTGTTGGCCGATACCGCTCAGGGCGCGCCTTGGGAACGGGATCTGATCCGTACCATCGAACAGGTCGGCGCGATCAATCGGATTGAAGTGTCTGACAAAATCGATGTGGCATTGGCAGCGCGTCCGGCGGTTAAGGCGCAATCGGGATCGAGCCTCTCGGGACCCACGCAGAGTGAAATCGCCGCAGCAGGGGCTATTCCACCAGCGGAACAGCGCGCGATGGCGGAGAATATGGTGGCGCGGTTGGAGCAGCGGCTGGCGGGGGACCCGGATAATATCGAGGGCTGGGTCATGCTGATGCGTAGCAGGATGACATTGGGCGAGCCTCAATCGGCCAAAGCGGCGCTGGATGCGGCTATCCGCGCCAATCCCGGGCGGGCGGCACTTCTACGCGACGAGGCTGCCCAACTCGGCGTTGGCAAATAGGACTCATTCCTCCCAAAGATTAGAACAGGCTGGAGAACAGTTCGTGCTGCTCGTAGAGAAACACGAACAGGGCAAGAGTCAGCCCTACAAGGAAAAGGCGGTAGGACCAGGCAAGCAAGCGGTACTTGCGCCGCTGGAGAACTTGCCCGTTCTGGTAGATGTCTCGCAGCATCAACCGGTAGATATCTTCATCATCACTTAATTGCGCGATCACCCGGTCCGCAAAATCTTCTTCTTCGAGTGTCGTAAACACACCAAAAAACAGCATGTTTCCTTCGGTATCCGCAACCGGATCCCGGCTGAACCGGGGCAATACCGCCGCGACGGACAGGCAGGCTGAAATAAAGGCAAACGTCCCCAGAACAACGAGTGCCATTGATGCAAAGCCGCGCCCGGCCTGGCCCACAGCGAGGGTGAACACCACAAAACTCGCGCCCATCAGCAGACTGGCCTTCTGATCGGCCATCTGGCTCAGCCGAAGATTGGCTTGCATCGATGTGCGAAGCAGATGGATCGCCTGCGGGGACAGGGCGCGTGCAGCCGGTTTCCGATCGTCGCTCATACCACCCCGAATGCGAGCATGGCATCCGCCACTTTCTTGAAGCCGGCGATATTCGCGCCTTTGACATAGTCGGTATAGCCGCCGCCATGATCGCCATACGTCAGGCAGCGCTGGTGAATCCCATGCATGATGTCACGCAGCATTTTCTGCAGTTCATCCTCGCTCCATGGGCGACGTTCGGAGTTCTGGCTCATCTCCAGGCCGGAAACTGCGACACCGCCCGCATTGGCGGCTTTCCCGGGTGCAAACAGGATCTTCGCATCCTTGAACACGTGCACGCCTTCGAGATCGGTCGGCATATTGGCGCCCTCGGAAACGGCCATGCATCCGTTCTTTACCAATGCCCGTGCATCTTCACCCATCAGCTCGTTCTGGGTTGCACAGGGCAGGGCGACATCGCATTCGACATTCCAGGGTCGCTTACCCTCATGAAAGGTCGCGCCGCTGAATTCGTCAACATACTCTGAGATGCGCCCGCGGCGATGGGTCTTGTGATGCTTGACCCAATCGAGCTTTTCCTGATCGATGCCGTCAGGATCGTGGATGAAGCCGCCTGAATCCGAAAGAGTCAGCACTTTCCCTCCCAATTGGCCGATCTTTTCTGCTGCGTGCGTAGCAACGTTGCCCGAACCTGAAATCACAGCCGTCTTGCCGCTAAGGTCGGCGTCCTTGGTCGCCAGCATATCAGCAAGGAAATAGACCGCTCCATAGCCTGTCGCTTCAGGCCTGATCAGCGATCCGCCGAATTCCAGACCCTTGCCAGTCAGGACACCGCTGAACTCATTGGTGATGCGTTTGTATTGGCCGAACATATAGCCGATTTCCCGCGCACCCACGCCAATATCGCCCGCCGGAACGTCTGTGTCGGGGCCGATATGGCGATAAAGCTCGGTCATGAAGCTTTGGCAAAAGCGCATGATCTCGCGCGTACTCTTGCCTTTGGGGTTGAAGTTGGAACCGCCTTTGCCGCCACCCATCGGCAAACCAGTGAGCGCGTTCTTGAAAGTCTGTTCGAAGGCCAGGAACTTGAGCACGCTTTCGTTGACGCTTGGATGAAAACGCAGCCCGCCCTTGTAGGGGCCGATGGCATTGTTGTTCTGCACCCGCCATCCGCGTTGGACGCGGATACTGCCATTGTCGTCTTCCCAACAGACGCGAAAGCTAACGACCCTGTCGGGTTCAGAAATCCGCCGTAGGATCTGCTCGCTGTGATATTCTTCCTTGTCTTCGATGAAATCGAAAATGTCTTCTGCGACTTCCTGGACTGCCTGGACGAACTCGGTTTGATGCGGATTGCGGCGCTTTACGCCCTCCATAAATCGATTGAAATCGACGTGATCGGCTATGGCCATTGCGAGTCCTCCCTGCCTAAACGCTTCACCCGACCCGACGCTTCGCCGATCTTTCTTCGAGATTCCCAGCGACGATGCAGACTATAGCCACCGAATTGAGGAAATGCACAACTTCGCCAGGTTTTCTTGCCAACCATGCGCGTCGAAAGCGCACGAATGCACTTGACCTGTTGTTGTAATGAGCGCGGTACGTGGGAAGAAACCGGTACGGGGACTAATTGGCGGTAGGCTGGCAGTACCCTCAGTCTATTTCTCGCAGGTCATGTTCGATTGATTTGGATCAACACGGTCTGGCCGGTTCAATGCAATCTTCGACCATATCAATACACGGCAATTCATTTGTCTCACCGCGGCGGGGCAGGTTCGCGTAACAGGTCGGCCCGGCCATTACGGACTTAATAAGCCTTGTCATCCGAGGCATGGGCGGGAAGGGGACCCTGAAATATAGCAATCCCTGTCGTAAAATGTCTCTCAAAAAGCCTTGTTGGTTTGCGTCAATACTAACGCCAACAATCAGAAACCTCGCAATATTTTCTTGCAGGTTTTCCGTTCGCCTCAACAATTGAACAAACATTGCGTCAAAATGGAACGCACTTTCCAGCCATTTAGGCGGGGCAGAAATTTCTGATATACCTTAATGATTCGTTATCCATGTGCTTCCTCTTTCGAGGGGCGCAGCGTTAGATCATGAGAGAGAATGTTGGGATGCGTGACAGCGACGACAACAAACCCAAAACGCGGAAATATCCGCTGCCACAGCCCGGGGAAGAACCGCACAAAGATCAAGACATAGGTCGGGACGGAGTTTCCTACATTGCCGAGAACATCACGATGCACGGCGATATAGAGGGGACCGGTGACCTGGTGGTGAGGGGCATGGTCGAAGGCGGCGTCCAGTGCGGTACTCTCGTGATCGAGGAGGGCGGTTCGGTTCGAGGCGATATTCGCGCCGATCGATTGCGCCTCATGGGTTCCGTCGAAGGCGCGATATATTCTGACGAAGTTGCGATCGAAGAGACCGCGATGGTCTCCGGCGATATCGAGTATTCCAGGATGCGGATGAGCACCGGGAGCGCGATCAATGGGCAGTTGAACTATCGCGGTGAGAGAATGGATCAAATGAAAAAACCTGACAGGAAATCGGCGGCGAACCAGTCGAAAAAGGTGGTTTCCGGAGTTTTCGAAGATCCGAGTTTTTCGCGCAATCTGGGTAACGATACCGCCTGATTTGGGCAGAGGTTTTTTGGTTGATCAGCGTCTATGACGATAATCTGCACGCTTTTTGGGCATCGAGTCATCGCCGAACCTGTTTGGAATAGCGGGTTCTATTTCGCGCGGTGCGCACGGTGCGGTGCGGATATCGTGAAGATCCCAGGCGAGCGGTGGCACAGGCCCCGCAATGCTCGGGTAACCTGGCAGCGGGAAGCGCCCATCTCGCAGAAATCGGCGATCCTTGCCAACCTTCCGGAAGAGCCGGGCAATCACCATGAACCGCCTGTGCAGAAGGCAAAGAATCGCCAGGCCACGCCTGACCATCGGCGGATATCGAAGAAAGCGTCCGCCATTCCTGACTTCATGGGGTCACGCGACCATCGCGTGACTGAGAGCCAGGTACCGAACGAGCCGGTGGCAACAGTGTCCAAACTCCCCAAGCGAGCCAGCCCCACCTAGCTCGGTTTTGATGCATCCACCAATGAGCGATCCGCTGGCCAAGGCTTGCGGGCAGGCGCCATTTTCTGGCAGGGATGCACAACAACAACAGATCAGTCCGCCCTTGTGCGGAACACTAAGTATCTCGAGCTGGTTGTCCTATTGCGACAGCGCGGTCGCTGGTCGCAAGGGAACGCATATCATGACGAATGAAGCGCATGTCGATACGCAGTCGCCTGGCTCGGGCCCGGTCGATCCGCCGCTGTGCGAGTTGCCTGTCGCCACGGCCGAGGCCGGTTTCTACACCGGCTTCAGCACCCATGTTGCAATACCGGCAAAAATCATCGTCAGCATTCTCATCGTCTGGGCAGTCGTATTCCCGACCCACGCCAGCGATACACTTGCGCTCGCCAACGAAACTATCATTCGCCAATTTGCCGGCTGGTATGTCTATCTTGTTGCTTTCCTGGTGGTGGTCTGCGCCATTCTTGCGCTGGTTCCCCAATCGGGCTCGTTGCGGCTAGGCGCACCGGGAGAGACGCCCGAATTCTCACGCTTCTCGTGGTTCTCCATGTTGTTTGGGGCCGGCATCGGAATCGGTATGCTGACCTATTCCACAGGGGAACCGCTGGCCCATTTCCAGAATAATCCCGATATCATTCGCGGATATGTAGAACCTGCCAGCGCCGGGGCGGTGGCATCTGCCTATGAATATACCTTCTTGCACTGGGGTCTTTCCGCGTGGTCCACCTATGCGTTGGTCGGGCTGGCGATCGGCTATGTCGCCTATAGACGCAGTCTGCCTTTGACGATCCGCTCATCCTTGGCGCCGCTGTTCGGTCTGCGGCTCTCGGGTATGGGCGGCCATGCGGTCGATATCGTGGCGGTGGTGGCGACCATCCTCGGGGTGTCGGTGACCATGGGGTTGGGCGTCGAACAATTCGTTGCCGGGC
>SHLU01000150.1 GCA_004282995.1 Sphingomonadaceae bacterium | reverse complement strand
TGTAGCTCAGTTGGTTAGAGTGCCGGCCTGTCACGCCGGAGGTCGCGGGTTCGAGTCCCGTCACTCGCGCCACTTTCCTCGTGAAAGTGGCATCCTCCCCAAGGAAAAATAGATTGAGCTTTGCCGTTTGCGCGGCAAGGGTCCACGCGCATATTCGACAGGGAGACAGCCATCATGAAGACCGCCATCACCGAAATGTTCGGCATTGAGCACCCCATTATTCAGGGGGGCATGCACTTTGTCGGCTTTGCCGAGTTGGCGGCTGCGGTGTCCAACGCTGGCGGGTTAGGCATTATAACCGGCCTGACGCAGGGAACGCCCGAGAAGTTGGCGAACGAGATCGATCGCTGCAAGGATATGACCGACAAGCCTTTCGGCGTTAATCTGACGTTCTTGCCCAGCCTGACCCCGCCAGATTATCCGGGTCTGGTTGAGGTCATCATCAAGGCCGGGGTCAAGGTTGTCGAAACCGCTGGTCGCAATCCGCAAGAAGTTTTGCCGGCGCTAAAGGGGGCCGGGATCAAGGTTATCCACAAATGCACCAGCGTGCGCCATTCGCTCAAAGCACAGGACATTGGCTGTGACGCGGTATCGGTCGACGGCTTCGAATGCGGCGGGCACCCTGGCGAAGATGACATCCCCAATTTCATCCTCCTTCCTCGTGCGGCCGACGAACTCGACATTCCGTTCGTTTCATCGGGCGGCATGGCCGATGGCCGCAGTCTCGTCGCCAGCCTTGCGATGGGTGCGGAGGGCATGAACATGGGCACTCGCTTCATCGCCACCAAGGAAGCGCCAGTCCATGAAAATGTGAAGAACGCGATCGTCGCTGCCAGCGAACTGGACACCCGGCTTGTCATGCGACCGCTCCGCAATACCGAGCGGGTGATGACCAATGAGGCGGTCGAGCGCCTGTTGGAAAAGGAACGCGAACTGGGCGACGATCTCAAGTTCGAAGACATCATCGAGGAAGTTGCTGGGGTTTATCCCAGGATCATGATGGAAGGCGACATGGATGCCGGGGCGTGGAGCTGCGGCATGGTGGCCGGACTGATTGACGATATCCCCAGCTGCAAGGAATTGATCGACCGAACAATGCAGCAGGCCGAGGATATCCTAGCTCGGATGAACCGGATGCAGGCTGGCTAGACCCTCGTTGCGGCGAGCCGGGCAAGATTTTCCTCGTGCTCGCCCTTGTCGATCCGATAGCGGCTGATAGCGAAGATCATCGCCATCCACAGCGCCAACAGGCTAGGGGCGTAAAACGCGCCCAGGCGCCACAACGTCTCGTCCGCAATGGATCCGGGATCGGCCCTCTGAGGGAAGGCAACGATCGACAGGATGATACCGCCCGCGAAGGAGCCGAGCCCGACGGTGCATTTCCTTGTGAAAGTCACCGCGGCATAGAATACGCCCTCCGACCTTCGGCCGGTGCGCAGTTCGCTGCTTTCGACCAGGTCGGCAATCATGGAATAGAGTACGGCTTGCAGCGCGATAATCAGCGACA
Organism: Sphingomonadaceae bacterium; assembly: GCA_004282995.1. Lineage (GTDB taxonomy): Bacteria > Pseudomonadota > Alphaproteobacteria > Sphingomonadales > Sphingomonadaceae > Parerythrobacter. Next base: position 4,292 of record SHLU01000150.1, on the reverse strand, counting down.
GATCTACCGTGTTGATGGCTGCGACCAGCGGAAACAGGATCGGGTCGCCGTTTTCCGGCATCAGGCCAAACAGGCGCAGGATCACCGGCATTGGAGCGATCGTGAAGGCAATCAGTCCCAAAATGACAACGGCGTTCTTCTTGCCCAGTCGCCGCACAGTGAATGGCGCGATCAGGAAACCGAACAGGGCGGAAAAGAAAACCAGCGCAGTCCACAGGAATTGCTGGAAGCTCGAAAAGCCCCAGAAATAGGTCAACATCACGAATGCAAGGGCTGCGGACAGGCCGGCGGCGACCGATCCGAAAATGGTCGCCCAGAACAGAGACAGGAAGCTCTTTTCCCGCAGCGTGTCGAACATTTCCGAGAACAGGGTCCGCAGCGAAAAGGTGCGTTTCTCGGGAGGCTGGCGCAAGGTGGGAATCCGGTGGTGTGTCGCCAGGGATGAGATCATGATCGCGGCAAACATCAGCAGCGATGCGATTATCCCGTATGTGGCATAGCCTTCGCGATTGAGAATTCCGTGTGAGTAAGTCGCGGTCGGCACCAGCAGCACACCGAACATCAGGACCGTCATCGCATTGCCGCCGCTCCAGCCGAAAAACAGGCGATAAGCCTGCAGATTGGTCCTCTCTTCATAGTCCTCGGTCAACTCGGGCAGAAGTGCGGAACTGGGCGTTTCGTAGAAGGTGATGAATGTCCGGATCAGGACAGCCAGTCCGATCAGATAAGCGAAAAGCGCAGGTTGGCTCCAGTCGGGCGGATTCCACAAAAGGTAATAGCTCGCTGCCACAGGCACAGCTGCTGCATACATGAATGGATGTCGGCGACCCCAGCGCGAGCGAAGATTGTCTGACCAGTAACCGACCAGTGGGTCACTGACCGCGTCGAGCACCAGCGCGATGAGGATGACCAGCCCGACCAGCCCCGGTTCGAGCCCCACCACCGTGCCGTAGAACAACAGCAGGAAGTAGTTGAAGCCGCCGTCTTTCACCCCGAACGCCACCGAACCGAACCCGTAGGCTAGCCGGGTGCCGACCCCTGGCGGCGAGACCGGAGCGGTGGGCGTGCGTGTCGATGATGTTGCCAGCTGCTCTCTCCCGTTCAGAAGGGTTAGCCGCTTGCAGCTTTGCGTCAATCACTTGCCGCGACCTGCCTCCATCCAGATCAGGAACCGGCGCAGTGGCGGCAGCCATGCAACGCCGAGCAGGAGATAGATCACGGTTTGCACCAATATGTGCCATTCGCCAATTATTTCAGGAAGGTAGCGGGCAATGATCAGTGCATAGGTGGTCAGAACGAACAGCAGCAGCAGGATGCCGAAGGGGATCCGCCAATTGGGCTGATGGTTCATGCGAATGGTCCGTAAAGCCTGGTCGGCGTAACCACGGCGGTCAGAGGATGGTCGTGGCGCTCTTCGGGAAGGTCCTCAACCAGTTGTACGTCCCACGCGAGGCCGATAGCAGTCTTGCCATCGTGCCCGGCCAACCAGCGGTCGTAATGTCCGCCTCCCTGACCGAGCCGATTTCCTCGCGCGGTAAAGCCGATCAAGGGGACGAACAGGACATCAGGCACCAGCGCTTCTGCGCTCACGTCTGGCTGTTTCATGCCAAATGCGCCATCTACCAGATCACTCTCGCCAAAGGGATCGGTGAACTCCGCGAAACTCATCGCGCTTTGGGAAGTTGCGAAGCGCGGGAGCGCGATGCGGTGACCGCGCTCGTAGAAAAATTTGGCATAGGAAGCGGTCGGCGCTTCGTTATCGGTGGCGCGATAGAGACCGATAATCGCACCGGCATCGATCAAGTCGAGAAGGGGCGCGGGAGGCCGATTGAACAACAAGGAGCGGATCGAGGGAGACTGCGCAGCGACATGCTCGCGGCGTGCGGCTCGAAGCGTCTTTCTCAGTTCGGCCTTTTCCTGCACGTCTCACACTTTATCTTGCCGAGTGACGGAACCACCATGGGTCGGTGCCAGTGAAATCCTCTGACGCCAAAACGTCAGGTGGGCGCCGTATGCCCTGGTCCCCAGGACGAACCCGTTAACCGGGGCAGGGACAGCTCCCTTGGATTGCTTATAGCCTCAGGGATATTCGAACGGCTCGTGCCGGGCAGTCCCGCCGTGCATTATCTAGGGGTTTGTCGCGCCACCCTCAAGCTTGTTGACGCAATTTTCCAGCAAGTCGGCGAATCGCTCCAGTGACGGGGCAAGGTCCGGATCCGCCGGTGAGGCCGACGGGTCAATAAAGCTGGCTTGGTCAGTTTTAGCTTGGGATTCGTTCAACTGATGTTCGAATGCGTCACGTTCGCGCCGCATGGTCGCCAATTCGCCCTGCAAGCGCGAGTTCTCGCTGTCGGCTTCCATCACCGCCACCTTGAACCGTTCGTTGTCAGCGAGAAGCTGGTCATGTTTGCCGTTTTCCTGCTGGACGAACGACTGCAAACTATCGAGCTCCTTTTCCAATTCGCGAACTCGATCCTCTAGCTTGGCGTTTTGCCCACGAGCGAGCTCGGCCTCGCGACTGCTCTCGTTGACACTCTGCTGCGATTTGTCCGCTTCGGCGCGTGCAGTGGCAGCGTCTTCGCGCGCCCGGTGCAAATCGTCGGCCACTTGCAATGTGGCGAATAGAAGGTTTTGCGAATAGCGTGGTGCAAGATTTTGAAATTTCTCGTCTATCCACTCTGAGAGCTTTTGGACATGCTCTTCGTCGCCGGGCTGGCAGGCAATGGCAAAACTGCGCCCACCGATCCGGATGGAAATCTGGCTCATTTCGCCACCCTTTCAATAATGGCATCGAGCCGCTTGATCTCGGCCAGGACGGTTTCGCGCAGTTCCTCGTGTCGAACCACCAGTTGCGAGACATTGGCTGTAGCCGCGTTCGGTGCGTCATGGGTTGTGGGAGCGGGCTCACGCTCGGCGATCTCGGCAATGCGCGACAGCGCGCCCTCGATACGCTGGACAGCCATTTCGATACGCTGGTCTTTCATGGGCGCTTTCCAACAGCACGTTTGACTGATGCCAATCTAGAACGATTGCCGTGATCCCGCAAAGCCTTGGCGGGGGCTGTTGATAACTGCATGGAACTTGACGCTTGTGATCTGGCCGCGGTGGAGAAGGCATGGCCTGTCTTGACCTTCGGGGGTCGCTCCGCGAAGGGTTCGATGCCTCGCGAATCGCCCCCTTTCAAGTCCTTCCGGAGCCTGTTGCCCATGAGCGTCGATCCCGTCCGCCTTACCTCGATGGCCAATGCCATCCGGGCACTTTCCATGGATGCGGTCCAGGCGGCGAATTCTGGCCATCCGGGCATGCCGATGGGAATGGCGGATGTGGCAACCGTGCTGTGGTCGCAGTATCTCAAGTTTGATCCTGCCGCTCCGGACTGGGCCGACCGTGACCGCTTCGTACTCAGCGCGGGTCATGGCTCGATGCTGATCTACAGCCTGCTGCACCTTTCCGGCTATGCCCGCCCGACGATGGAAGACATCCGCAATTTCCGCCAACTCGGCAGTCCGTGTGCCGGCCATCCGGAGAACTTCCTCCTCGACGCGGTGGAATGCACAACCGGCCCACTGGGACAAGGGTTGGCGATGGCCGTAGGCATGGCGATGGCCGAGCGGCACCTCAACGCCGAATTCGGCGACGATTTGGTCAACCACAATACCTGGGCGATCGCCGGCGACGGGTGTCTGATGGAGGGCATCAACCACGAGGCGATCGGGCTGGCCGGCCATCTCAAGCTCGGACGGCTCAACGTGCTTTGGGACGACAATGCCATCACCATCGATGGGCCGACCGATCTATCGACCAGCGAGAATATCCGCGCCCGCTACGAGGCGACCGGATGGCACGTGACCGAATGCGATGGGCACGATCATGCCGATATCGCTCGCGCTATCGATGAGGCGCTGTCTGCTGAGCGTCCTTCGCTGATTGCCTGCAAGACGATCATCGGCAAGGGCGCGCCGACCAAGCAGGGCACCAGTGCTACCCATGGCGCTCCGCTCGGCCTGGACGAAATTGCCGCCGCGCGACAGGAACTGGGATGGACTGCCGAGCCTTTCGTAATTCCCGATGAAATCCTGGCCGATTGGCGTTCCACCGGGGAGGCTGGCAGCGACGCACACGGGGCATGGTCCAGCCGCCTTAACGGCAGTGACCGTCGGGCAGAGTTCGAGCGCAGGATGGCCGGCGAGTTGCCCGCAGACTGGTCGCTTGATGATTTTATCGCCCAGATGCTGGCTGAACCGGCCACCGTCGCTACCCGCAAATCGAGCGAGCTGGCACTGGGCACGATC
>SHLU01000149.1 GCA_004282995.1 Sphingomonadaceae bacterium | reverse complement strand
ACTAAAGCCTCACTTCGGCGGCGTCACACCGTGACTTTCGAGAAACCGGAAAACGGTGTTCCAAAGATGCGGGCTGATCTGTTCTCCAGAGACGCGGTGCGTGTAGCCGGGATAAAGCATCATCTCGAACCGAACATTTGCCTCCTGCAATGTGCTGATCAGCTCCGACGAATTTTCGAACACGACATTGTCGTCGGCCATGCCGTGTATCAGCAACAGCGGGTTGGCGATTTTCGTCGCTTCCGGGATCGCGCTGGCCGCCTCGTAAGCTTCGGGCACCTTGCGCGGGTCGCCCATGAATCTCTCGGTATAATGCGTATCGTAAAGCTCCCAGCGAGTAACCGGGGCGCCTGAGATGCCTGCAGCGAAAAGCCCTGGATCGGCCTGCATCTGCTTCAGCGTCATGTAGCCACCATAGGACCAACCATAGAGCGCGATCTTATCGGGATCGACGAAATCGAGGGTCTTGAGGAATTCGGCACCTACCTTCTGATCACGCACCTCGACACCGCCCATGGCCCGGTAGAGTGGCTGCTCGAAGGCGACACCGCGATTGGAGCTTCCGCGATTGTCGAGCGCAAACCAGATAAAGCCCTTGTCGACGATCGCCTGGCGGAGCGCCCCGTTCCAGCCCTTGTTCACGATCTGGGGTCCCGGCCCGCCATAGTGATGGAAGAACACCGGATAGCGTTTGCCCGTTTCAAGCTCGGGCGTGACCATTTCCCAGTGCAGCGGCGTTCCATCTTCGGCTTTGATCGTGCCATATCTGGTTGGCTGGTGGCTGGCGAGATAAGGTGCGTAAGGGTGCGTCGGATCCAAAGCATTGCGCTCGATCCAGACGAGCCTTTCGCCGTCCTGGTCTGCAAGATAGCTTTGCGGCGGCGTGTCGTCACCCGACCGCGTGATGTAGAGCGTCTGCCCCTTGTCATCCATGCTCGCCGAGTGGGTGAAACCTGCCTCGGTCAACCGCGTGATATTGGCAGGGTCGGCGAGGTCGAGACGGTAGATGTGCTCTTCCAGCACATTGTCCCTGGTCCCGCTGAAAAATACGTGCCCGCCTTCCGGGTCGACCCCGACCAGCTTGGTCACAACCCATTCGCCATCGGTCAATTGTTGCCAATCGCCAGCCTTGCGGCGGTAGAGATGACCGAATCCGTCGCGCTCGGACCACCAGATCAGGGAACCGTCCTTGAGCCAGCGATAATCGTCCGACAGGTTGATCCAGAAATCCTGCATCGCAGCGTTTTCGGTGAACGCAACCTCGCTCGCACCCGTTTGCGGATTGACGCGCAGAACATCAAGCACAGTCTGTTCGCGGTTCTGGCGCTGGACGTAGAGCGCGCTATTGTCCGGAGCCCAGTCTACGCGCGCAACATAAATGTCGGTGTCATCGCCCAGATCGACCTCGACGCGGTTGCCGCCATCGGGGTTCATCAGGAACAGCTGGACGATTGCGTTGTCGCTGCCCGCCACAGGATAGCGCTGGTCAAACACCTTTGTACCTGTCGCGCCAATGGCAGCGCGGGTCACGATGCCGACCGGGCTTTCATCGGTGCGCTGGACCGCGATGCGACGCTCGTCCGGACTCCACCAGAAGCCCGTCATCCGGCCCATTTCCTCCTGCGCGACAAACTCGGCTTCGCCCCAGCGGATGGTGTCGGCTTCCTTTGGCGTAATGGGCGCTGCAGTCTTGCCGATCTCGCTAACCCACAACCGGCGGTCACGCACGAAGGAGACGTAAGTTCCTTCCGGGCTGAGCGTGGGATTGAGTTCGCTCTCCTCGGTATCGGTCAGACGGAGGATATCACCGTTGAGCCTGGCAAGGTAGAGATCACCGTCGAGCGGAACCAGTACGCCGGTACCATCGGAATTCCACTGGTAGGAAATAATGCCCTTGAGATCGCCGACGCGCTCGCGCTCACGCTGCATCTTCTCATCTTCGCTGAGTTCGCGGCCCGATCCCAGTTTCTCGCTGTCCACCAGCATGATCCAGTCCGCATTCTCGCGGTCATAGGCCCACAGGTCATAGCGGTCGCGCTGGTCCGCGCGGTTGCGCAGCAATGTGAGGTAGCGGCCATCGGGCGAAAGCTTGGCCGCGCGCGGACTCGGCCCGTCGAGCGAGGGCGAAGCAAACACGCGCTCGAAGGTCAGTTCCTTTTCCTCTGTCATGGTCGGCTCGTGTGCAATGGCGGGCGCGGAGAGGAATAATGAAGCGGCAGTGGCAAGAAGCAGGCGCATAGCAAGAAGGGACATCTCCGAAGCGGGAAAACCGAATATGACAGCCCAAAGAGAAAGGGCGCCCCGGCATGTAAGCCAGGACGCCCTTTCGTCAAACCCTTGGGTTGGCCGGATCGCTTATGCGTCGGCCTTTTCGCCCTTGGCAGGGCGGTTGTCGCGACGCTCGGCAATACGAGCGCTCTTGCCGGTGCGTCCACGCAGGTAATACAGCTTGGCGCGCCGCACGACACCGCGGCGGACCACGGTGATCGAATCGATGATCGGCGAGTAAATCGGGAACACGCGTTCCACGCCTTCGCCAAAGCTCATTTTGCGCACGGTGAAGTTGGAACCCATGCCACGATTCGAACGCGCAATGCACACGCCTTCGAAGTTCTGGACACGCTCGCGGTTGCCTTCCTTCACCTTGACGCCGACGCGTACGGTGTCGCCGGCACGAAATTCGGGAATGTCCTTCCCTGCAGCGGCCATTTCTTCCGCTTCGATCTGCTGGATCAGGTTCACTGGTCCGTTTCCTTGTCTTTTCGCCGCGCACCATTGGCAGACTGGACCCGAGCGCCCCTGTGGCGCTCCCATAGATCCGGCCTGCGTAGCCGTGTGATCTCTTCCGCCTGTTGTTTCCGCCAGGCGGCGATCTTCGCATGATCCCCCGATCGCAGCACTTCAGGGATCGTGCGCCCTTCCCATTCAGCAGGTCGGGTATAATGCGGGTATTCGAGCAATCCGTCTTCGAAGGATTCCTCATGCCCGCTTGAAGCCGCGCCCATTACGCCGGGAAGCAAGCGAATGCAAGCGTCGAGTATGGCCAGCGCCGCCGGTTCTCCGCCCGACAAGACAATATCCGCCAGGCTAACTTCTTCGACCTCGCGCGCTTCAAAGATGCGCTGGTCAAATCCTTCGAATCGACCGCACAGGATGGTGACCCCCGGCCCGGCCGCCAGTTCGCGTATGCGGGCCTGGGTTATCGGGCGACCTCGCGGTGTCATGGCGAGCACGGGCGCCTTGGGCTGAGCAATTCTTGCATGATCGATCGCGGCGGCGAGGATGTCGGCCTTGAGCACCATCCCCGCCCCGCCGCCTGCGGGCGTATCGTCGACCGTGCGGTGCCTGTCGGTGGCGAAATCGCGAATCTGGATCGTGTCGAGCGACCAGCGCTGCTCTTCCAGCGCACGTCCAGCGAGCGAGAGCCGCAGCGGCCCGGGAAACATCTCTGGGTAGAGGGTCAGGATGGTGGCTGCAAAGGTCATGAGAACGGCGTCGTTACCGCAGATTAAAGGATTGCATAACCCCGTACGCGCCTGTTCGTAGGGAGCGCATTGCCATCCCGCGCGTTGTGCCGGGTATGAATGACCAAGCTGCAAGCCATGCCGTTGACGACTGCATCATCGTAGGCGGCGGACCAGCAGGCCTGACCGCAGCGATCTATCTTGCCCGCTACCACCTCTCGGTCAGGCTATTCGATTGCGGCACCAGCCGCGCGGCGCTGATCCCCTGCACCCATAACCATGCCGGCTACCCTGAGGGCATTGCCGGAACCGAATTGCTCGCCCGCATGGCCGCGCAGGCCGAAAGATACGGCGTTACGCGCGAACGGGCCAAGGTCACCGGCCTCGTCAAGGAGGGCAAGACCTTCCGGGTTGCTGCTGAAGACAGACCATTCGAAGCGCGCACGGTGTTGCTGGCGACAGGCGTGTTCAACCGCCACCCGCCGGGAATGGAGGATTCCTTGCATGACCGTGCCTTGGCCGCCGGGCTACTCCGCTATTGCCCGGTCTGCGATGGATATGAGGTGACCGACAAGCGCGTCGGCGTGATCGGCACGAGCGACCATGGCACCGCAGAAGCCATCTTTCTCCGCGGATTCACGAATGACATCACGCTAATCTCTCCGCAACACGAGCACGACCTCAATGACGAGTGCAAGGCCAGGCTGGCCGAGGCGGGCATTGCCCGGGCCGAGGGGCCATGTGGGGGCTATGCAATCGAAGGTGACCAATTGGCGCTCGATACGGCCGAACGCCGCATGCTGTTCGATAGTATCTACCCGGCACTCGGCAGCGAGGTCCGCTCCGAACTCGCGAGCGCTTGCGGAGCCGAAACCGGTGACGATGGTTGCATCATCACTGACGATCACCAGCGCACCAGCGTTGACGGTCTCTATGCCGCCGGGGACGTGGTGCTCGGCCTCGACCAGATCAGCCACGCCATGGGCCAGGCCGGAGTGGCATCGACCACCATCCGCAACGATCTGGCAGAAATTCGCCCGCTCCGGCGCTAGTCTTCAGCGAAACCCGCGGCAATCACCAGCCGAACGCTGTCCCATTCGAGCACCGCCTGCTTGGTCATCGGCACCATGAAGGTTTTCATGCCCTTCTCGGGCACCGGGTCCTTCTCGATCTCGACGATATCGGTTGCACCGAAATTATGCACGTCAATGACCTTGCCCATCTGCATGCCCGCATCTGTGACGGCATCGAGGCCGATGAGGTCAGCAAAGTAGAACTCGTTTTCGTCAAGCGGGGGGAATGCTTCGCGGGATACTGCCAGGGTGGTTCCGCGCAGCTTCTCGGCCTGGTCGCGACCCTCCACCTCGGCGAAGCGAGCGATTGCCCCGCCCTTGTTATCGCTGCGAATTTTCTTGAGGGTCAGCGTGCCCCCTTCGACATTCGTCATGAAGCTCTTGTGGGCTTTCAGAGCATCTAGCCCCTCGCCCAGCAGCTTCAGACGTACTTCGCCCGCCACTCCATGCGCACCGGTTATGGCGGCCAGCGTGACGGGCGATGTATCAGTCATGGGCGAGAATCAGCCTTCGGCTTTTTCGCTGGCAGTATCGTCGGCCTGCTCGTTGGGAACACCACCTTCGGCGATTTCCTCGGCAATAGCAGCCTTGTCATCAGCGGTATCGCCATCCTTGGTTTCACCTTCGGCTGCGTCGGCAACTGCTTCGGCGGTGTCGTCGCTCTTGACCGAGCCTGTCGCGGTGTTCTCGTTGCTATCCTCGTTGGTAGCTTCGGGTTCGGGAGCATTCTTGGCTTCTTCCTCGGCAGCCTTGGCAGCTTCAGCTGCTTCAGCTTCCTTGGCAGCCTTTTCCTCGGCCCGTTCCTTGGCCGCTTCGCCCGGCTCACCCTTCTTCGGGTTATTGCGAGCAGCACGTTCCATGACGCCGGCAGCATCGAGGAAACGCAGCACACGATCGCTCGGCTTGGCGCCGACGCTCAGCCAGTGACGCGCACGGTCTTCGTCGAGCTTGACGCGGCCTTCGTCGTCTTTGGGCAGCATCGGGTTATAGATGCCGATCTGCTCGAGATACTTGCCGTCACGCGGCGCACGTTCGTCGGCGACCACGATGCGATAGTAGGGACGCTTTTTCGCGCCACCGCGAGAGAGACGGATTGCAACTGCCATTTTACTTCACCTTTCGAGTATAAATCACTGTAAATTAGTTATTTCTTATTCAACATGTCACGCAGGTCGGGCGGCAGGGTATCAGGATCGACCGAGGGCCCTTTGCCCTTTCCGCCGCCAAGTCCGGGCAGACCCGGCATTCCACCGCCGCCGCCA
>SHLU01000016.1 GCA_004282995.1 Sphingomonadaceae bacterium | reverse complement strand
CTTAGCAGCCTGATCTTCAGCGCTCTTTATGCGACTTGGGGGTTGGGCCTTTTCGGCACGGTCAGCCGCGCCACCGCGATTGCGAGTATCGCCCTACCGGTGGCGATCATGCTGCTTTGGTCACCAATGTGGCTGAGGCGGTTCGACAAGGGGCCGCTGGAATGGCTGTGGCGCAATCTGGCGCGGCTGGTGCCGGCGTAGCTCTGGCGGCGAATGCCGGTCAGATATCATCCTGATGCTCGCCATGACACGGCGAAGGGCGGTCTAGCGAAAGCTCGGCATCGGAGAATCGGAACGGCGATCGGACACCCGGGACGCCCTCCAACTCGATCTTCAGGCCGCGTGCCTGCACTTGCGGATCGCCGAAGACTTCGTCGAGAGTATTGATCGGTCCGGCAGGCACGCCCGCTTCGGCGCAGTGCCGAAGCAAGACCTCCCGCTCCCATGGTGCGGTCGCAGTGGCGATCATCGCATCGACTTCCGCGCGGTTGGCAACGCGGGCCTCGTTGGAGGCGAACCGCTCGTCGTCGAGCAAATCATGGCGTTGGAGCACCGCGAGCAGTTTGCGGAACAGCTTGTCATTTGCCGGTGCGAGGACGACCGGCCCGGTCTTGGTCGGGAACACCCCATAGGCACTGACCTGCGCGTGGGCATTGCCCATCCGCGGGGGGTTTCGTCCGGTTGCAAAAAAACTCAGGGCCTGGTTGGCGAGCAATGAAACCGAGCAATCGAGCAGGCTCATGTCGATCCACTGGCCCTTGCCGGTACGGTCGCGCATCAGCAGCGCGGCCTGGATGGCATTGGCTGCATAAAGGCCGCACGAGAGGTCGGATATCGAGACGCCAAATTTCATCGGGTCGCCGTCGGGCTCGCCATTCAAGGACATAAACCCGCTCATACCCTGGATCACGAAATCATAACCAGGCTCGTCGCGACGCGGTCCGTCCTGTCCAAAGCCGGTGACGGAGCAATAGATCACATCGGGGTTGCCACCCACGGTCGCGATGGTCTCATAGTCGAGCGCATACTTGACCAGCGCGCCCGGCTTGAAATTCTCGATGATTACATCTGCCTGACTGCAAAGCCCGGTTACGAGCGCAGCTTCATCCGGATCATTGAAATCCGCGACAATGGAGCGCTTCCCGCGATTGCAGGCATGATAATAGGCCGAAGTCTTCTCGCCATTGTGTTCGATCCAGGGTGGTCCCCAGATGCGCGTATTATCGCCGTCAGGGCTTTCGACCTTGATCACATCTGCCCCGAGGTCGGCAAGGATCTGACCCGCCCACGGCCCGGCCAGAACGCGCGCAAGTTCCAGCACCTTAAGCCCGGCGAGCGGAGCCTCGGCGTGGCGAGGTTGGGTCAACCACATGGCAGGATGTCCGGCCCCATTCAGTCCAAAGCGACCTCGTAATGCGCCGTGGTGCTGGCAGCGACATCTTCGGCGCTAACCCCCGGGGCGAGTTCAATCAACTGAAACGCGCTGTCATGGTCTGGGCGCTGGAATACGCCGAGATTGGTGATGATCATGTCAACCACGCCGGTGCCGGTCAGTGGCAGTGTGCATTCCGGGATGAACTTCGGATCTCCGGCCTTGCTGGTGTGGTCCATCACCACAATGATCTTCTTGACGCCCGCGACCAGGTCCATTGCGCCGCCCATGCCCTTGATCATCTTGCCGGGGATCATCCAGTTGGCGATATCGCCGTTCTCGGCCACTTCCATCGCACCCAGAACCGTCAGGTCGATATGTCCGCCACGTATCATGGCGAAGCTGGTCGCACTGTCGAAATAGGCGCTGTGCGGCAGCTCGCTAATGGTCTGCTTGCCGGCGTTGATAAGGTCCGGGTCGACCTCATCGTCGAAAGGGAAGGGGCCTATGCCCAGCATCCCGTTCTCGCTCTGCAGGGTGACCTGCATGCCTTCGGGAATATGGTTGGCGACCAGCGTGGGAATGCCGATGCCGAGGTTGACGTAATAGCCATCCTGCAGCTCGCGCGCGGCGCGCGCCGCCATGTCGTCACGGGTCCAGCTCATTGGGTTAATCCTTCGATGGGGGGTGGTGCCGGCGATACAGGAGCAAGGAACCAGCCCTGCCCCAGCATCGCATCAAGGCCGCTCGCGGCCTCCGGGCGCTTGAGGTAATCGAACAATTCGTCAAAATCGGCGCGCTCGTCGCCAAGTATGGCTACAAGGCACCGTTCGGAGGCTGCTTCGGCACGGCGGGTCTGCTTGCGATCTTCTGGGTAGCGCAACAACAACATGCGATCCTTGCCGGCAGGATCGAGCGCGCTGTCGCGTAACCATGTTCGCACGTCACCGGCACGGTCGGCCGTCAGCGCCGTGCTCCAGACCACTTCCACGCCAGCGCCGCGCAATCTTTCCAGCGCGTCGGCCAGCGCCCCATGTGCGGCGGGCAGCGTTGGTTCGAAGATGCCCTGTGCAGGGTCTAGATCGACCAGTACCGAACTTTCGGCATGCCGGCACAGCACTCGCTTGGGAGCGACGAGATTCGGCCCGGCCAAAAGTGCAGTCGGGCGACTTTGGCCGCGACCCGATCGCTTCGCCGCCTCGGCCAAAGCATAGTCGGCGAAAGCTGAATAGGTAACCGCGTCCAAGTCGACAGCAGCAGGGCGAGGTGCGGGGAGCGAAGCCGCGCCGGCAAGCGGGACGACTTGGGCATCGTCGCTTATTCCCATCCCGCGCAAGGCCTGCTTCGTACTCGGCGGCAAGTCGGGCGCCCGGTTTGCATTTTCGTCAGGTTGCGAGGGCGCATCCGTGCCAACCGTCATCACCCCTGCCGCTGCGAGCGGGATGGCTGCGGCGCAGCCAGACAGGGTTGCTGCCAGCAGCATGGCGTGTGCAAGGATGCGCGGCGCCGTCATCTTGCGGTCAGGCCGCCTCTCTTTCGCGCGTCGTACGAAATTCGATCTGCTTGTCGTAGGGTGCGCCCACGATCATGCGCTGGACGAATACGCCCGGCAGATGGATAGCGTCGGGGTCCAGCGAACCAGCGGGCACAATCTCTTCGACCTCCACTACGCAGACCTTGCCGCAGGTTGCGGCAGGTACGTTGAAATTGCGCGCCGTCTTGCGGAACACGACATTCCCGGTTTCGTCCGCTTTCCATGCCTTGACGATGGCCAAGTCGGCGAAGATGCCGCGTTCGAGGATATAGTCCTCGGGGCCGTCGCCAGTGTCGAACTGCTTGACTTCCTTGCCCTCGGCCACCTGCGTTCCAACGCCGGTCTTGGTGTAGAAGCCCGGAATGCCCGCGCCACCGGCCCGCATCCGTTCGGCCAGCGTGCCTTGCGGGCAGAACTCGACCTCGAGTTCTCCAGACAGAAACTGCCGCTCGAATTCCTTGTTCTCACCGACATAGGAACTGATCATCTTGGCCACCTGCTTGGTCCGCAGCAGTTTGCCGATCCCTTCGTTGTCGATGCCGGCGTTGTTGCTGGCAAAGGTCAATCGCTTGACCCCGCTATCGCGAATGGCGTCAAGCAGGCGCTCGGGAATGCCGCACAGGCCGAACCCGCCACTGGCAATCAGCATGTCGTCTCTCAGCAACCCGTCGAGGGCCGCATTCGCATCGGGATAGAGTTTCTTCATGGCTCTCCGCGCTCGATAGCAAGTTGGAACAGCCCTTTAGTCCGATGTACACTCGCTGTCACGTTACGGAATCCGTCAACTGTCGGATCGGGCCGCCATAGGGATTTGCCGTGGACCGGAGGTTCCGGTTCAGTTGCAAAAATGACTGCGCCCACAACCACTTGTGACTTATGAGTTGCGTTCTATGCAACTTACATGCGCCTTTTCGCACTTGCACAATATTGCCCTGACTCGCATATCGGACGGGCCTTTCAGGCATCCTCTCCCAAACTTTCAAGCCCGGTTGGTTCGTCCAGCCGGGCTTTTTTCTTGCGCCCTGTTCGGTAGCTTCGGAACGCGCCAACGTCCTTTGGCATTTGCAAGCTGAGCCTGCCGTTCCTAGCTAGGTTCTCCGACAACAATCACGATATACGAAAAGGACCAGGGCGAATGGCGGAAGCGGACAGCGCGGTAGACGACAAGCAGGTCCGGCTCCAGGTCGCCGCCGCCCGCCAGGAGGAAAGTGGCCAGGGCATAGCCCGGATGCCGCGATCAGCCTTCAAGGCGCTCGGGATCACCGAAGGGGACGTGGTCGAGATCGAAGGCAAGCGCCCGACTGTCGCCGTTGCCATGGCAGCCTATAACGAAGACCAGGCGCTGGAAGTGGTCCCGCTCGACGGGCTCCAGCGCGGTAATGCCGAAGCGGCATCAGGCGAACATGTCATGATTCGCGCGGTAGAGGTGCGTCCGGCCACGCGGGTCGTTTTTGCGCCGGCCAGTCGCGAGATCCGGCTGCAGGGGCCAACCCAGGCATTGAAGCGCAACTTCTTTCGCAAGCCGCTGGTGGCCGGCGATCTCGTCGCCACAACTGGGCAACAGCCAGTGCAGAACATGCCGCCCGAAGTGCGTCGCATGTTCAACGCGCCGGCCTATGCCCTGACTCAGATTCGCCTTCGGGTCGTGTCCACCGTTCCCAAGGGCGTGGTTCACATCGACGAAAATACCGAAGTCGAACTGCGGACTGAATTCGAGGAGGCTAAGGTCGGCCGCGCAGTTGTCAATTATGACGATGTCGGCGGGATCGACGATACCATCCAGCAACTGCGCGAAATGGTGGAACTTCCGTTACGCTATCCGGAACTGTTCACCCGGCTCGGTGTCGATCCGCCCAAAGGCGTCTTGCTGCATGGTCCTCCGGGAACGGGCAAGACCCGCCTGGCGCAGGCTGTCGCAAACGAAAGCGATGCCGATTTCTCCATCATCAATGGCCCGGAAATCATGGGTTCGGGCTATGGCGACAGCGAGAAAGCCCTGCGCGAAGTGTTCGAGGACGCCAGCAAGAACGCGCCCGCCATCATCTTCATCGACGAAATCGATTCAATCGCGCCCAAGCGCGACCGGGTCTCGGGCGAGGCCGAGAAACGGCTGGTAGCGCAGCTTCTGACGCTGATGGACGGCCTCGAATCGCGCGCCAATGTCGTCGTCATCGCGGCCACCAACCGGCCCGAGGCCATCGACGAAGCGCTCCGCCGCCCCGGCCGTTTTGACCGCGAGATTGTCATTGGCGTGCCCGACGAAAACGGTCGCCGCGAAATCCTCAGCATCCATACCCGTGGTATGCCGCTGGGTGATGCAGTCGATCTCAAGGAACTCGCGCGCATGACCTATGGCTTCGTCGGGGCCGATCTTGCTGCGCTGGCGCGCGAGGCGGCGATCGACGCGGTGCGCCGCATCATGCCGCGGATCGACCTCGATGCGCGTGAGGTTCCGCAGGATGTGCTCGACGAACTATGCGTCGAGCGCGACGACTTTCTGTCGGCGCTCAAGCGAATTCAGCCTTCCGCCATGCGCGAGGTGATGGTCCAGGTGCCCAATGTGGGCTGGGACGACATCGGCGGGGTCGATGATGCCATCGAGAAGCTGAAGGAAGGCATCGAACTTCCGCTCAAGAACGAGCAAGCCTTCCGCCGTCTCGGCATTCGTCCGGCTAAGGGTTTTCTGCTCTTCGGCCCGCCCGGGACTGGCAAGACCTTGCTGGCCAAGGCAGTGGCGAAGGAGGCCGAGGCCAATTTCATCTCCATGAAAAGTAGCGACCTGCTGTCGAAATGGTATGGCGAGAGCGAGCAGCAGATTGCAAAGATGTTCCAGCGCGCCCGCGCCGTGGCGCCTTGTGTGCTCTTCATCGACGAGATCGACAGCCTGGTACCCGCTCGCGGGACGGCACAGGGTGAACCGCAAGTCACCGGCAGGGTCGTCAATACAATCCTAGCCGAGATGGACGGGCTGGAGGAAATGCAGTCGATCGTTGTAATCGGGGCGACCAATCGCCCGGCGCTGATCGACCCCGCCTTGCTGCGCCCCGGCCGTTTTGACGAGCTGGTCTATGTCGGCACGCCGGACCTCAAGGGCCGCGAGCAGATCCTGGGCATCCACACCGCCAGAATGCCGCTGGCAGGCGACGTCGACCTGGCGAAACTGGCGAAGAAAACCGAGCGATTTACCGGCGCCGATCTCGAAGACGTGGTGCGCCGCGCCGGGCTCAATGCGCTGCATCGTGCTGGTGCCGAAGTGCAGGAGGTCGCAGCCGAGGACTTTGACGAAGCGTTGAAGGATTCTCGCGCCACGGTGACCAGCAAGATGGAAGACGAGTACAAGAAGATGCGCGGCGAGCTGAAGAAGCGCGCAGCCACTGTGCAGCCGATCGGTTTCATCCATGAAGGAATGGTCGAGCCGGTTCGCGATCGCAAACATGGCCCGTCGGAAGACTAGGGGAGGCTAGGGTTCGCCAGCCTTGGGGTGCCCATGCGGCACCTCGAGCCGGTGGCGGATCAGCGCTTGTTCCTGATTTTCGCGTAGCCAGGCCAGCATGTGTTCGCGCAAGTCACAGCGCAACTGCCACAGATCGCCAATGGCGGATGAACTGACCGAAAGGCGCAGTTCAACGCTTTCGGGATAGGCATTGGTCATAAGCAACGCCGCTGTCCGCTGGTCCCATAGCGGGTGCTCCGCGACATAGCGCTCGAACTCTGCTCTGATTGGACCGACGTCGGCAATCGGATCAAGGTGCAGGAACACCGGGCCCGTCAACATTTCGCTTTGCCGCGACCAATTTTCGAAGCTCTCGTCGAGAAAGCGGCTGGTCGGCACGATGATCACCCGTTCATCCCAGGTCCGCACCGTGATGAAGCTCATGCGTATTTCTTCGACACGTCCGGTATGGCCATCGACCGCCACCAGGTCGCCGATCCTCAAGGGTTCTGTCAGCGCCATTTGCAACCCGGCGATCAGGGATTTCAGCGCCGGCTGCGCGGCTGCACCTACTGCCAAAGCGGCAAGACCGGCCGATGCCAGCAGCGTGGTGCCGATATCGCGCACGCCCGGAATACCCAGCATCATCAGGCCGACCGTGATAAAGACAATGGCGAAGGTCGCACTGCGCGACAGGATCGCAATCCGCGTCTTGCGACTACGCATCGTCGCGACGTCGTCATTATAGCTTTCGAGCCGGTATTCGAGCGCGGCGGTAAAGGCCTTGACCAGCGTGTAGGCAATCCAGCCCAACAGGGCCGGCCTGACGAAGCGTGCAATAGGCTCCCAGATCGAAGCCAGCATCGTGTTGGCTTCGGCCACCAGCGTCACCGCGATGGCGATCAGTGCCCATTTGACCGGTGTCTCGATCTTGGTGATCACCATCGTATCGACCGGAGTCGACGATGCCCGGGCGAGCTTGTGGGCGACGGTGAAGGCCATGCGCCAGGCGAAATAGGCGACCATCACGGCGACAACGAGGATCAGCAGCGATTCGCCGAGCTGAAACCATTCGACTTGCCAATTTCGCGGATCATAGCGTTCGAGCATGGGGTGCCACCTATGGCGGTTGGGAAAGGCTTTCAAGCTTGCCGGGGATTTGGTGCCTTAATGCGCCGAATCCCAGCTGGGGCCAGTGCCGATTTCGATACCCAACGGAACCGATAGCTCGACTGCAGGCAGTGCAGCTTCCGCCATGACCCGCTCGATGACCGGACTGGCTGCGGCCACATCGCCTTCCGGCAATTCGAAGACCAGTTCGTCGTGAACCTGCAGCAGCATCCTGACATGGCCCAGGCCGGCATCTGCCAGCGCCAGGTTCATCCTGGCCATGGCACGCTTGATGATATCGGCACTGGTGCCCTGGATAGGTGCGTTTATCGCGGCTCTTTCGCTGCCCTGCCTCTCGGCCTGGTTCTTGGAACTGATGCGCGGGAACCAGGTCTTCCGACCGAACAAGGTTTCCGAATAGCCGCATTCGCGAACCCTCTCGAGTGTTTCCGCAATATATCGCTGGATGCCCGGGAAGCGCTGGAAATAGGTGTCGATCATGGCCTGCGCTTCGTCCGGTTCGACTCCCAGCCGTCCAGCAAGCCCCCACCGCGAGATGCCATAGAGGATAGCGAAGTTGATGGTCTTGGCCTGCGCGCGGGTATCGCGGTCGACCGTACCATACATCTCGCGCGCGGTGCGGTTGTGAATGTCTTCTCCTGAAGCAAAGGCGTCCTTGAGCGTATCGACATCGGCCATATGCGCCGCCAGCCTCAGCTCGATCTGCGAATAGTCGGCGGCCAGCAGGACATTGCCTTCCTCGGCCACGAAAGCTTCGCGGATCTGTCGTCCGATCGGTGTGCGGATGGGGATATTCTGCAGGTTGGGGTCGGTCGAACTGAGCCGGCCGGTCTGCGCGCCGACCAGTGAATAGCTGGTGTGCACACGCCCCGTCTCGGGGTTGATGGCGGCCTGCAAGGCATCGGTATAGGTCGATTTAAGTTTGGTCAGTTGGCGCCATTCGAGCACCTTGTCGGCGATCTCGACCCCGCCTGCCGAGAGCTTTTCAAGCACCGCCTGGTCGGTTGAGAACTGGCCGCTCTTGCCCTTGCGGCCGCCCTTGTGGCCGAGCTTGTCGAACAGGATGTCGCCCAATTGCTTTGGGCTGCCGACCGTAAATTCCTGCCCCGCCAGACCGTGGATTTCTCCTTCGAGGCGTGCGGTTTCGTGGGCAAATTCCTCCGACAGCCTGGCCAGTCGCGCACGGTCGACCTTGATGCCCTGCCGCTCCATCTGCGCGACGACAGGGATCAGCGGGCGGTCGACCCGCTCGTAGATGCGGGACGCATTCTCGGTGGTCAGCCGGGGCTTGAGGAACTGGTGCAATCGCCAGGTCACGTCGGCATCTTCGGCAGCATATTCAGTTGCCTTGTCGAGCGGGACCTCGCCGAAGGGTATCTGTTTCTTGCCGGTGCCGCACATCTCCTTGAAGGTCAGGCAGGTGTGGCCCAGGTGTCGCTCGGACAATTCGTCCATGCCGTGCCCGCCAACACCTGCCTCGCCGCGCCCGGCATCGAGCGCGAAGCTCAGGATCATGGTGTCGTCGATCGGCGCGATCGCGATGCCGTTGCGCGCCATCACATTGAGATCGTATTTAATGTTCTGGCCGATCTTCAGCACCGCGTCGCTTTCCAACAGTGGCTTGAGCATTGCCAGAGCACGCTCCATCGGCACCTGCTGGGGGCGCTCTGCAAACATGTCGCTGCCACCATGGCCGAGCGGGATATAGCAAGCCTCGTTTGGACCGGTCGCGAGGCTGACACCGACCAGGTCGCACAGCATACAGTCGAGCGAACTGGTTTCGGTATCGAAGGCAATGGTGCGCGCCGCGAAACATTTTTCGATCCAATGCGCGAGCCGTTCTTCGCTCTTAACTGTCTCATAGACACTGCGGTCGACGGCAGGGAGTTCGGGCAAAGGTTGCCGATTGCCTTCAGGCGTGCCCTCCGCGCCTTTGGTGTCGGCCTTCGCCGGAGTGAGCTCATTGCGGCGCTCTGGGCTGCCCGATCCTGCATCGAGCCGCCGCAGCAACGATGTGAAACCGTGCTTTTCGAGGAAGGTAGCCAAGGGCTGCGGCGGGATCTTCTCGATCTTCATATCGTCGATCGGGATCGGCAGCGGGCAGTCTTCGCGCAGGGTGACCAGAACCCGGCTCAACTCGGCGTCGGCACGGTGATCGAGCAATCGTTCCTTGAGCTTGGACGTTTTCATTCCCTCCGCCGCGTCAAGTGCGGCGGTGAGCGAACCGTGTTCCTGGATCAGCTTGGTCGCGGTCTTGGGGCCAACACCATAAATGCCAGGGATGTTGTCAACGCTGTCACCCATCAGCGCCAGCACGTCGCCGACCAATTCCGGGCCGACACCGAACTTCTCTTCGACTTCCGGCACGCCGATGCGCGCGCTTTTCATCGTGTCGAGCATGTCGATCGCGCCGATGCCTTCGCCGCCGGGACCGACCAGTTGCATCAGATCCTTGTCCGATGAAACGATGGTCACGTCCCAACCCCTTTTCGCTGCATCGCGGGCATAAGACGCAATCATGTCGTCAGCTTCGACATTCTCTTCCTCGATCAGCGGCAGGCTGAAGGCGCGCGTGGCATCGCGGATCAGGGGGAATTGCGGCACCAGATCCTCGGGCGGAGGTGGTCGGTTGGCCTTGTACTGGTCATAAATCTCGTTGCGGAAAGACTGGCTCGACTTGTCGAGAATCACTGCAAGGTGAGTCGGGCCTTCGGCCTTGTCGAGATCTTCGGCCAGCTTCCACAGCATCGTCGTATAGCCATAGACCGCTCCTACCGGGGTGCCCTCGGGATCGGTCAGCGGGGGAAGCCGGTGATATGCGCGAAAGATATAGGCCGAACCATCGACCAGGTAGAGATGCTGTTTGTCTGCCATTCTCCCCTGCTAGCAGGGCCGCCAAGTCAGGGCAGCGAAAAAATGCGTCCAATCAAACAAGGCAGAAAAACGGCAGAAATCAGGCACGCACCGAATAAAAAAGGCATAAATATGGCGAAATGTGGCGAAATCGCTTGCGCTGCCACATTGCGGCCATTATTTATGAGGGCAGAAGCTGGACCCTTGCGGGAAGGTTTCGCCGCCTGGGCATCATGCTCGGGGGGATCCACTCGCTAGAGTAAGGAATATGTTTATGCGTAAGATCATTCTCGCCGCTGCTGTTGCCGGCGCTGCCCTGACCATCTCGGCTTGCTCGGAACAGACCGAAGAAACCACCGAAGCTGCTGCCGATTCGGCTGTTGCTGACATGGAATCGGTTGCTGACGACGCTGAAGCTTCCGTTGAAGGCGCTACCGCCGACGCTGAAGCTGCTGTCGAAGGCGCTGCTGTTGACGCTGCCAACGAAGTCGAAGCTGAAGCCAACGAAGCCGAGTAATCGCTTCGAACTTCGGTTTTGCCGAAACAAAAGGGGCGGTGCCGCAAGGCGCCGCCCTTTTTCTTTGCTCTACTAAATGCGCAAGCGGCCAAGTTGGCGCAACCAGGCCTACTCGCCGCCGTAGTTGGCCCCGGCATATTGCCTGCCGTCGGCCCTGGAAAGATAGCCATCATACAGCGCGCGGGCGATCGAGGCGATCTTGGCCTCACGCTGACCTCTCGTGCCCTGGCCGGTGACGTAAATCGCCACCGCAAAGGCGCGACCATTGGGCATCTTGATGATACCGACATCGCTCGACGTATTGTTGAGCGAACCGGTCTTGTGCAGCACTTGCGCGGATGAAGGGATCATGGCCGGGATGCGCCGCGTACCAGTGCGGGTTCGGCTCATGGCGCCGAGCAGCACCTGTCGGCTTTCCGCCGAGAGAAAGCGGCCTTGGTACAAGCCCGATAGCAGGTCGACCATTGCTCTCGGGGTCGCGCTGTCGCGCAGATCGATATGCTTGGCCGGGTCAAACTCACCGTCGTCGCGAACGAGAGTTGCAATATCGCGATCGATGCTGAATTCGCGGATGCCGTTGCGCCGGGCCCATTCGTTGACTGCAGCCGGCCCGCCGACGACCCGCAACAAGGCGTCGGTGGCAGGATTGCTGGAACGGGTGATCATGATCTCGATGAGGTCGATCGCAGGCATGTAGCTGCCCTTGCGTACGGGGGCAGCGGCGGAAGAGAATTTCGCCGACTGGACCGGCACCATCAGCGGAAATTCGCTGGTCAGGCTCCACCGGCCTCGCTCGACCCCTTCGAGGAAAGTAGCTGCGATCGCAATCTTGCTGGTGCTGGCCATGGGGAAACGCTGATCCCCGAGAATGGATATTTCCTCGCCACTCACGAGGTCGATGGCGGCGACGCCAATGCGTCCATCGGAGCCATCCGCCAGACGCGCGATACGTTGCGCAAATGGGCTTTCATAACGCGCTTCGAAACTTTTTGGCGCGCGAACGTCGGTGCCGAAGGTCCGGTCAAATGCAGCTTCGAGCGCGCTCGACTGGGCGTGGGCAGCCGGAGCCACCAGTGTGGCGGCAAATGCCGATGCTGCCGCAGCAAGCCTGAAAATGCGCGTCGTCATGTTGCTATCGTTAGACCCCTTATGGTTTTCAGGAGATTAATGGCCGGTAGGACAGGACGCAATTGCAAAGTGGCAGGCTGTGACCTCCCTGCGACCGGTTGCACCGGCAGGCAGGTCCAGCCTGCGAAGGCATCAGGCAGCCTCGATGGATTTGGCGATTTTATCCATCGGTTCGCCTGTCATCGTCTTGCCGATCTCGCCGACCAGGCGTTTCTCGAGCTCGCCGTGATAATGCCTGCGCATTTCGCCCAAGGTCTTGGGGTCTGCGATGATCAGAACTTCGTCCATCTCATTGGCGATGGCCTTGCTGTTGAGCCATTCCGAAACCGCTGCACCATGCGCAAGCTCTTCGAGCTGGGTGCGACCGTGACGTTGGCCAATATCGTCCTGATGGCGCACACCAGCTGAATAGTTCGAGGCTTTGAGGTCGGGTTCTTCGACGACTTCAAGTCGCGGTTCGAGCGCCTGCCCGACATTCTTCATCACGATAAATCGCTCTCCATCCACGACTGCGACATGGGCGTTGTGGGGACATTTCATATGTGTGTTTCCTCCTTGGTTACTGACTACAACGAACGAGCGGGCGAAATGTTGCGTTGGAGGTGATGGCAAGGTCCGTAGAGGGTGCTTTGAGGACAAATTGCACTTGGCGGACTGCAATAGGCTGTCTGTCGATTGGCGCTTCGCCTTGCGCCGCCTACACATTCAGGTGCAAGGTCTGATCAAGACAAGATACGGGGACGCAATCCAATGAAATCGACAATCATTCGCGGCGCCGCCGCTACGCTCCTGCTCGGCGTTTCGAGCATGGCTTTGGCGCAAGCACCGGGTGGGCCGACCATTGTGCAGCCGGGCGCTCCCGGAGAAGAACCGCGGCTTATCAGCGCCGAAGACGCCACCCGTCTCGCCGACACCAGCTACGCTCCCGGCGATGTGATGTTCATGCAGGGGATGATCGTCCATCACCGGCAGGCTGTCGAGATGGCCAAGCTGGTAGATGGTCGTACTAACAACACCGATATCGTTGCGCTTGCCGGTCGTATCCTTGCCAGCCAGGCCGATGAGATCAGCTTCATGACCGAATGGCTCGAAGCGCGCGGCGAGCCGCTCGCGCTGGCCGCGATGGCATCGCAAGGCGCACATGCCGGACACCGCGATCCGCATGCCGGTCATGGCGACATGAAAGGCATGGCAAGCCCGGCCGAGATGGCGGCCTTGGCGCAAGCCAATGGCACCGCTTTCGATCGCCAGTTCACTGCGTTGATGATCCGGCATCACCAGGGCGCACTCGACATGGTGAGCGATCTGCATGACCAATCGGGAACGGCCTACGACCCGGTGATGTTCGAATTCACCAATGACGTCGTGAGCGACCAGGAAGCCGAGATCGAGCGGATGAATGTTCTGCTCGCAGGTCTTTCCACTGATCCGCGCGCGACGCTCTCAGCCGGCTTCCGCAATGCCGGTGAAGCGGTGCTCAACCTTCGCAAGGTAGTTTCGCTGGCCAAGCCGACCGGCTTTTTCGATCCCGCCAACCCGGCTGGACTGCAGCCTGAAAAGCCCAAAAAGGATAGCGACAAGGACGGCGCAGATCCTGCAAAAGCTGCCCCGTCCGAGGCCGAGGGTGACAAAAAAGAACCTCCCAAGCCGAGTTTTACAAACCGCGGTTCGCTGCTCAGCTTCGCCAATACCGATATCGCCTTTTCGGGCGATCTGATGGTGGCCGGCAATTACCACGGCTTCAATGCCTATCGGCTTGGCGCAGACGGCCAGCCCGAATTGGTCAGCTCGGTGGTGTGTCCCGGCGGCCAGGGCGATGTCTCCATCGTCGGCGATATCTTGCTGATGAGTGTGCAGGACAGCCGCGCGCGGATCGATTGCGGCCTTGGCGGCGTGCAGGGTCGCATCAGCGAGGACCGTTTCCGCGGCCTGCGCATCTTCGACATTTCCGATATTACGCGACCCAAGCAGGTCGGCATCGTCCAGACCTGCCGCGGCAGCCACACCCACTCAATCGTCTCGGCCGACGACAACCGGATTGTGGTCTATAATTCGGGCACGTCCTACGTCCGCGAGGAAGAGGAACTGCCCGGCTGTATCGGCGATGTCGCCGGCGACGAACGCACCGCGTTGTTCAGTATCGATGTGATCGAAATCCCGGTGGCCGATCCGTCAAAGGCACGCATCGTCGACAGCCCGCGCGTGTTCGCCGATTACGAGACCGGCAATATCGCCGGCCTGTGGCGCGGCGGCGATCACGGGGAGGGCACGCAGGACACCAACGAGACCAACCAGTGTCACGACATCACTGTGTTCCCCGCCAAGAATCTGGCGGCCGGTGCCTGCTCGGGCAACGGCATCATCTTCGACATTTCCAACCCGCTTGCCCCCAAGCGGATCGACGATGTGACCGACAAGGGCTTTGCTTATTGGCATTCCGCCACGTTCAACAATGACGGGACGAAGGTCCTGTTTACCGACGAATGGGGCGGTGGAGGGCGTCCGCGCTGCCAGGCCGGCGACCCGGTCAATTGGGGGGCCAATGCAATCTACGAAATCGTCGATGGCGAGCTGGCTTTCCGCAGCACCTACAAACTGCCCGCGCCGCAGGGCGACAAGGAAAACTGCGTCGCACATAACGGATCGATCATCCCGGTTCCGGGGCGCGATATCTTCGTCCAGGCCTGGTACCAGGGCGGGGTGAGCGTGATCGACTTCACCGATGCCGCCAAACCGGTCGAGATCGCCTATTTCGATCGCGGCGCGGTCGACAAGGACCAGCTCATCACCGGCGGCTACTGGTCGGCCTATTGGTACAAGGGTCGCATCTACGCCAGCGAGATTGCCCGCGGGCTGGACGTATTCGCGCTCGAACCGAGCGAGTTCCTCACCGCCGAGGAAATCGCGGCAGCCGAGGCGGCGATCTACCCGGGCGACGTCTTCAATCCGCAGACCCAGACACAGGTTACCTGGCCTGACGATGTGGTCGCCGCCGCAGTTGCCAGCCGCAAGGGCGGCTAGAACCAGGCCCGTACGCCTGCAAGAAGTGCGAAACCGCGCGTGTCCTCGCCATTGGCGCGAGCGATATCCGCGGTTTCGCCTAGCTTGGCCTCGTAGCCTACGCCGACATAAGGCGCGAATTTGCGGGTAATCTCGTAGCGCAGGCGAAGTCCGGTCTCGACCTTGGTCAGGCCCGCACCCAGCTCGCGTTCGGGAATATCCTGCGCCGAAAATTCCAGCTCGACCCGCGGTTGCAGGATCAGGCGCTGGGTAATCTTCTGGTCGTATTCGCCTTCGATCCGCGCGGTCAGGTCGCCGCGGTCGGACAGGAACAGCGCGCCGTCGATGTGGAACATGTAGGGCGCGAGGCCCTGCACGCCCAAGACGAGGTGGCTGCGTGTTTCAGGTTCGAGATCGAGCCGGGCGCCTGCCTGCAGGTCAAAAAATGGACCGATGGCGCGGCTGTAGAGCAGCTGAACCTCGGCATCCTCGACGCCGTGGTCGAACTCGCCTTCGCCTTCGGACTTGACGAACACGCGGTCGAGGTCGCCGCCATACCAGCCCTGGACATCCCAGGTGAAGCCTTCCTCGCCGTTACCAAAGCGGGCCTCCAACCGCTCGACCATTATCGTGCCGGTGGTCATGCCGCCATTTTCCCTTGCCAGCTGGCGGCGCGCCGGAGCCATGACCTGTTCGCCCCACAACAGGTCGGCGGCATTGCGCGGTCCTTCGAAAGCGCGCGGTGGAGGGGGCATATCCGCGACCGCAGGCGCGCCATGGCCCATCTTGCTGTGGTCCACCGGTCCGGTAGCGGCGGCCGCAGGCTCGGCTGGGGCCATCTGGTGGCCCGCATGCGGGTCGACGGCGGGTTTTGCAGGAGTGGCGGAATGCCCGGCATGGGGATCGCCTGCCGGCTTTGCCGGAGTAGGCGCATGCCCAGCGTGCTTGTCCGGAGCCGGTGCTTGTGTTTGGGCAGGGGTGGGAGCTGGCGTGTGGCCGTCATGCCTGTCATGCCCGTCATGCGATTGGGCCGAGAGCGGTGATGCAAGCGCGAGCGTGAGCGCGATAAAAGGCAGCCGCATCAGCTGTTCTCCGGGAACGGGCGAACGGTCACGACCTGCATCATGCCGGCGTGCATGTGATAGAGAAGGTGGCAATGGAAGGCCCAGTCTCCCGGCTCGTCGGCGGTCAGATCGAAAGTCGCCGAACTGCCCGGCTGGACCACCAGCGTGTGCTTGCGCGGCTGGTGCATGTTGTGCTCGCCGCCATTGACCAGCTCGAAAAAGTGACCGTGCAGATGGATCGGGTGTGCCATCATCGTATCATTGACCAGCTTCACCCGCACCCGCTCGTTAAAGGCGAAGCGGATCGGATCGTCGGTGACGGAAGTGAACTTCTTTCCGTCGAATGACCACATGTAGCGTTCCATGTTCCCCGTCAGGTGGATTTGCATGGTCCGCTCGGGCATCCGGTGCGGGTTCATTTTCTTGGACTTGAGGTCGGTATAGCGCAGGACGCGGTGTTCGACCTTGTCGAGGCCGAGGCCGGGGAAATCCATCCGGTCGACCGGCATCGGCGCGATCATGTCGACACCCGGTCCGACCTCCACATCGGGCGGAACCAGGCTCTTGTCCCGCATCGAGTGGTCCATTCCCTCGCCGCCGTGATCCATCGCGCCCATTCCCATGTCGGCCATGGTCAGTGTCACCGGTTCGCGCAGCGGCGGCGGCGAAGCCTTGTGTCCGGGATGTGCGGTCAGGCTGGCGACGCCCATGCCCGAACGGTCCATCGCCTCGGCAACCAGCGCGTGGCTGCCATCGGGCGGTGAAACGACAACGTCGTAGGTTTCGGCGACTCCGATCTGCAATTCGTCCACCGCGACATCTTGGACGTCCTGGCCATCGGCCTGGATCACCTTCATCGGCACGCCCGGAATGCGGACGTTGAAGAAGGTCATGGCCGACCCGTTGATAATGCGCAGACGCACCTTCTCGCCCGGCTTGAACATGAATTCGAGATTGTCTGCCGGGCCATGGCCGTTGATCAGGAAAGTATAGGTTTCACCTGTCACGTCGGAGATATCGCGCGGGTTCATCCGCATCTTGCCCCACATCCGGCGATCCTCGCCCGACATCTCGCCTTCGGTCGCTGTCTGCATCTGGCGGTTGAAGTAATGTTCGCCGACCTTGAGCTTGCGCATGATGGCGTGCGGGTGAAGCGGAGTGAACTCGCTTAGCAGGACAACGTAGTCACGATCGAAACGATCGTCAGATCCGTCTTTCGCCTCGATCACCAGGGGACCGTAATGCCCCATCTGTTCCTGCAGTCCGGAATGGCTGTGCCACCAGTAGGTCCCAGCCTGCCGGACTGGGAACTCATAGTTGAAGGTCTCGCCCGGGCGGATACCGGGGAAGCTGACGCCGGGTACACCGTCAAACTGGAACGGCAGCAACAGGCCGTGCCAGTGGATCGAACTGTCCTCATCGAGATGATTGGTCACGCTCAGGCGCACATCCTGCCCTTCGCGCAGTCGGATCAGCGGGCCCGGGATCATGCCGTTGACCGCGATGGCGTGACCGCTGCGGCCGCCGGTGGCAAAGCGCGCATGGCCGATCGACAGGTCGATCTGCTCGCCGGACAATGTGCCGATGCCTTTCTTCGCCTCATGCAGCGAATCGCCCCTGGCCCAGCTCGGGGATGGCAGGGCCGAAGCAGCGGCGAGAGCTGCCGAACTGGTTATAAGTCCGCGACGGGAGAGCATGGGAGAACGCGGCTTGATGATGTCTGTCATGTGCGGCTATATATACCCCCCTAGGGTATTTAAAAAGGGGGTCTTTTGGGCCATGTCTGACACGATAAAATCGCCTGATCAGGCGACCGTGAACCGGTTGCAACGCATTGCTGGCCAGGTCCATGGCGTGGCCAAGATGATCGAAGAAGACCGTTACTGCATCGACGTCCTGACCCAGCTTGCCGCGGTGAAATCGGCGCTCGGCAAAGTTGAAGGCGCAGTCCTGAAGAAACACGCAGCGTGCTGCGTGAGCGAAGCGATTGCCAGCGGTGATGAGGCCGAGCAGCGCGAGAAGTTCAATGAACTGATCGAGTTGATCGGGAAAAGAAAATAACAGGAGAGCGAGAATGAAGAATTTTCGGTTCCTTGGCGCGTGTTCGGCCGCAGCATTGCTGATGGCTGCGACGCCTGGCGATTCGATCGCCCAGCCGGCGGACAGCAAGGCCGAGCACACCCATGAGATGCATTCGCCCGGTGCGGTATTGACCGCCTATCGCGATGCGCTGATTGCGCTCGACCTTGAGGCAGCAGGTGTCAATTTCGCCGAGGATTCGAGCATCTTCGAAAACGGCAAGCCAGAGGGCAACTGGGACAATTATGCTGCGCAACATCTGGGGCCGGAACTGGGCCACTTCCACAGTTTTACCTTCCCCGCCTACGATGTCGATTTGCGGCAGGACGGCCACTATGCCTTCGGTGAGGAACGCTACACCTATCGCATCGAACTGCATGATGGGCGAATCGTAGAGCGCGAAGGCGTAGCGACGAGCGTCCTGCGCCATGGCGACGATGGCTGGAAAATCATTGTCTATCACAGCTCGGGCAGGCCGCCGAAGCGGTCATAAAATGAGCCTGCGACAGATCAGAAGGATCACCCTCGACTGGCTCTTGGTGCTGGCCTGCATTTCTGCAGCCGCGGCGGGGAGCGTGGCGATGGCCCATGGCACCGAGAAGCATGGCGAGGAAACCAAGGCGGCGGGACCAGAAATGCCGGTGATGCCTGCCACTGGCGCAGAAGCGATGGAACACTCCGCCATGTCCGAGCAGGAAATGGCCGGGCATGGAGAAGCGATAATCACTGCAGTCGAGGAGCCCGCTTCGAAGGGCGCCTTCTGGGCCAATATTCATCCCGCCACGGTCCATTTTCCCATCGCCTTGTTTATCGTGGCCGGGATGGTCGAGGCACTCAACTTGAGCCGTCGACGCGAGCGGCTGAGCGCTGCGGTGGATGTGATGGTGGTGGCTGGCGCAGCAGGGGCCGTGATCGCCGCCACCTTCGGCTGGGTTCACACCGGCCTGTGGCTGGGCGGCGACGCGGCCATGCAATGGCACCGCTGGATCGGCACGAGCCTGGCCTTCATCGGAGCGTTAGCCGCCTGGCTTGCCATCAGGGACGGGGGCCGGACGGGCCTCAGGATCGCCTTGCTGATCCTGGTCGCAGGTGCGGCAGTGCAGGGCTATCTCGGCGGAGAAATTTCGCACGGGGTCGGCCATTTAGGCTTCTAGCCGCACAAATTATGCGAGGGCCGAACATCCGGCCCCCGCCAAACGTCAGTTACTCGCCGACTTCGACGTTATCGCGAACTTCGGGCGTTACAGGCTTTTCGAGCGCCTTCCTGGCTTCATCGAGCAGCTTGGGCGTCAGTTCGGCCGTGCGCGGCGGGATTGGGGTTCCATCGCCCTGCTTGCCGTTGCGCTCGATGTCCTCGAGCAGCAGTTTCATCATGGCGATCTCCTTGACCTGCGCCTTGATGATGTCGTCGGCCAGCTTGCGAACGCGCGGATCGCTGATGTCGCCTTTTCGTGCATTGTTAATCGCGATCGAGTGATGCGGGATCATCGATTGCATGAACTGTTCGTCGCCGATCAGGACCTGCTGGCGATTGATGACCAATAGGCCGACAAAGGCGATGGCCGCCCCGACCAGAACCATCCATTTCTTGGTCGCATCGCCATACATCTTCCACATGAAGGCGAGCATGATGGCGACCATCGAAGCGCCCGAAACCAGTGAAGCCATGAGTCGGTTCAAGCTGAAGGTCAGGTGGCTGCCTTCATAAACCAGCTGGTGCATCAGGACGAACATCACTGCCGTCGCAGTGGCGATCATGGCGAAAAAGGTAGTCCAACTGCCGGAATGCTCGGAGCCGGAATGGGAACTGTGTTCGGTCATTGAGCTTTACTCCCCTGTCTATGCGGTTCCTGAAACACCCCCTGGGGGTATGGAGTTCCGAGAATCTAGACCAAATGCCGGCATGTGGATTTTCCCGATGCACCGGTTTGACCGGCTCCAGGCCTGGCTTGCCCTGATGGGCTTCCTTATCGCTTTCGCATGGCTGCTCGGCCTCGCACGTGTTCCAGGT
>SHLU01000148.1 GCA_004282995.1 Sphingomonadaceae bacterium | reverse complement strand
GCCAGCCATTTGTGAAGCTTGCTGCCCAGCACATGCAGACGCAGCTTGAAAGAGCGTGTCGCCAATCGGTGTTCCCCCGATCAAATCAGTTGTTACGCGGCGCTCGTGACGACGAATGGTACTGAACGATCTTCCAGCCATCCGCATCATGGGCAAGCACCGAGGTCGCAACGCCTTCGCGGTCGATCACGCGGCCGTCGGCCAGTTCGATCCGATAGGTGTACGATTCGCGGCCATACGCCATATGTCCCATCCGGGTGACTGCGAGCGTCGGTTCGCCGAAGGTGAAGCTGGTTATTGCATCGAGTTCCGGTCCCAGGTGATGCTCCATGTAATACGTGAAGCTGCCTTCCGCCTTGCCGTTTTCGTAAACGAAGGATTCCTCGGCAAACAGCGCGGCCATGGCCTCTGCATCGCGCGACGTCAGGGCATCCCGATATGATGTCAGAACCGCCTCGGCTTCCGCAACGTCATCATTCATCGCATCCATATGCTCGGCGTGGTTCATGCCCTGCTCCGTATGGTCCATCTGCGTCGAAGCCGTAGGGTCCGAGTGCGCGGAATGATCCATGGATTGTGCCAGGGCGGGAGTGCCGCCTGCAGCCAAGGCCAGGGCGACCGCGCTTAGAGATAGTCTTATCCTCATTGTATATTTCCTTCTCTTAAAACCAGAATCGCATGCCCACGACGTAATTCGTCACGCTAGGGTCTTCCCCTGCGGCGCGTGCAAAATCGGCACTCTGACCGATCCGCCACTCCTGGGAGACGCCGACATAGGGCGCGAATTCGCGTGCGAACTCGTAGCGAAGACGCAGACCTGCCTCGATCCGGTCGAGGCCAGCGCCAATGCCGAGTTCGGGAATATCCTGAGCCGAAAGAGCGATTTCGGCTCGCGGCTGGAGGATCAGCCGCTGCGTGATGCGCTGATCAAGCTCGCCCTCGAAGCGCGCGGTTACATCACCCTTGTTCGATACGAACGCTGCAACGTCGACCTCGAACTGGTAGGGAGCAATGCCCTGTATGCCAATGACAGCATGGGTGCGCTCGGGTCCTGTTAAATCCTGGCGCACACCTGTCTGTAGGTCGAAAAAGGGAGCGATCGCCCGGCTCCAGAGTGCCTGGACTTCGGCTCCCTCGACAGGCTCACCGAAGCTGCCTTCGCCCTCGGATTTGAACCAGAACTTGTCGATATCACCACCATAATAGCCCTGGATGTCCCAAAGATATCCATCCACTCCCTCGCGGGCGCGGTATTCGAGCCGGTCGCCCTGAAACCAGAAGCGCATCCCGCCGTCGGTCTCGCGGACAAGTTCGCGCCGCGCTTCGTTCATGGCTTCCTCGCCCCAGATCGCGACCGCCGCGCGCGCGGGACCGCTCCCGGCTTCGGGAGGAGGCGGCAGCAGCGGGATATCGTCGTTCGAGCCCATCTGCATCGCCGAATGGTCCATGCCCTGCATATCCTGCGATCCCGTCTGCCCATGGTTCATCTGGCTGTGATCCATCTGCCCATGGTCCATCGACGAGTTGCTGGCTTCCGCCTGACCCATGTCGCCTTGGTTCATCTGCGAATGATCCATCGCGCCTTCGGCAGGCGTGCCATGCGGCATCGAGCCATGATCCATTCCTTCATGACTCCCGGGTGTAGTCTCCGGACGGGCAGCGTCCATCGGCATTGCCATGCCCGAATGACCATCCTGAGCGGTCGTCGAACCATGAGACATCGTCGAATGGTCCATCGTCGAATGATCCATGGCAACTTCAGGCTGGGCCACTGGTTCGCAAGCTCCTTCGGCTACCGGGTGCCCCATCGCGCGATGGCGCTGGGCTTCTTCTTCGCACTTTGTCTTGGCGTCAGCCTGCGCCTCGGCGCTCTGCTGCGGCTCCGCGGGCGAATGACCGGCATGCTGCGCCGCAGCGGGGGAGGCGAGAACTGAGCCGACTGCGATCGATGCGAGCAGGCTGGTAATACGAATCTTCATGCTTCGCTCCCATCGGGATTGGCGACAGTGACGATCTGAAACATCCCGGCATGCATGTGGTAGAGAAGGTGGCAGTGGAAGGCCCAGTCGCCCGGCTCGTCCGCCGTCAGGTCGAACTGCGCGCTGCCGCCCGGCTGCACGTTAACCGTGTGCTTGAGCGGCTGACGATCGGCAGGTGCGCCGTTAACCAGTTCGAAGAAGTGCCCATGCAAGTGGATCGGGTGCGCCATCATCGTGTTGTTTATCAATTTGACACGCACGCGTTCGTTATAGGCAAAGCGGATCGGCTCGTCGGAGACGGCGGAGAACTTCTTGCCGTCGAACGACCACATATAGCGTTCCATGTTCCCGGTGAGATGGATTTCCATCCGCCGCGAGGGAGTCCGCCCCTCCTGATGAGGTGTCAGCGAGCGGAGCTTGCGATAGTCGAGGGTGCGGTGGGGGACATCGGCAAGGCCGATGCCGGGGTCGCCCATACGGTCGACCGGGTTCATCGAGACCATGTCGAGACCGGGCCCGACCTTCACGTCGGGAGGCAGGAGCGATGTATCGCGCATCTGCATACCTCCCGCCATGCCAGCCATTCCGGCCATCTCCGCCGAACCGCCATCCATACCGGACATCCCATCCGCGCCAGCCGCTCCGCTCGATCCGTGGTCCATTCCGGCCATACCGCCGGCGCCATGATCCATGCCGGTCATACCGGCATCGTTGCTGCCAGCCCCGTGGTCCATACCGCTCATGCCCATATCAGCCATGGTCAGAAGCGGGGGATCGCGCAGCGGCGGAATGGCCGCGCGCGCGCCAGGCGCGCTCGCAAGCGTTGCGATCCCCATTCCGGACCTATCCACCGACTCGGCCACCAATGTGTACGCCTGCTGCTCACCCGGCGTCACGACGACGTCGTAGGTCTCCGCGACGCCGATCTGGAACTCGTCCACTTCGACCGGCTCGACGTTCTGCCCGTCGGCTTGAACGACGGTCATCGGCAGGCCTGGAATGCGGATATTGAAGAAGGTCATGGCCCCGGCATTGATGAAGCGCAGCCGCACGCGCTCGCCCGGACGGAAGAGATATTCCAGATTGTCGAGCGGGCCATGACCGTTCAGCAGGTAAGTGTAGGCTGGGGCCGACACATCGCTAAGGTCGGTCGGCATCATCCGCATTCTCGCCCACATCCGGCGATCCTCGCCCGAAAGCGGATAGTCGTCGGTCCAGGTATTCATGTTGTAGTTGAAGTAGCCTTCGCCCTTCTTGAGCTTGTCGAAAATCGTGTGGGGCGACATTTCGCTGAATTCGCTGAGCACCACGATATATTCGCGGTCCGCCTGGACCGGATCGGGTCCAGCCGGATCCACCACAATGGCGCCGTAATGCCCGGCCTGTTCCTGCAGGCCGCTATGCGAGTGCCACCAGTAGGTGCCCGACTGGCGCACCGGGAATTCAGCGGTGAAGGTCTCTCCGGGCTTGACGCCGGGGAAGCTTACACCTGGCACCCCGTCGAGTTCGAATGGCACGAGCAGCCCGTGCCAGTGGATCGAGGTGTCTTCCTCGAGCTGGTTATGGACGTTCAATCGGACGGTCGTGCCTTCCTTCAAACGCAACAACGGGCCGGGGATCGTGCCGTTGACGGCGATGGCGCCGCCGCGTCTGTTGCCGGTTGCAAAGGCAGACCGCGCGACAGTGAGGTCGATATTCGGCCCGGATACTTCATCCAGCCCTTTGCGGGCGTTTCCTGCAAGGATGTCCGCGCCGCGCGCCCAGGCCGGCATGGCACCGGAGAGACCAAGCAGGCCCAGCCCGCTAGCACTTGTTCCAAGGAATCTTCGGCGATTGAGGGCAGGCATAGGGGGCTCCTGAAAATGCGTATACCGTCACATACGCGGTCAGCTGCCCTACCCCTCAAACTTTTCGAACCGCTCCTTCAGCCGGTTGCGCGCACGATAGATGCGCGTCTCGACGGCTTTCTCGGTGGTGCCGAGCAGCTCGGCAGCCTCGGCCTGGCTGTACCCCTCGACAGTGACCAGCACGAGCGCCTCTTGCAGCCGCACCGGCAAGCGCCCGATTTCGACCTGGACCAGCCGCAGCTGTTCGCGGGCTCCGGCAACATTTTCGGGATTAGGGGCATCGTCGGCAACGGCGTCGGCTTCCCGCCCATCCGGCAAACCAAGGAAGCCAATAACTTTCCTGCGGCGGAGCTTGTCGCGGCACCGGTTGAGAACGATTGTCGTCAAATAGGGACCGATGGGCTTGCTCGGATCGAGGCGATGACGTGTCAGCCAGACCGACGCGAGACCGTCCTGAACGACATCTTCGGCCCGCGATGGTGAACCCAGCATGCGCGTGGCAAGCGCAATCAACCGGGCGATCTCGCTCTCGACGAGAGCTGTGAACGCCCGCTTGTCACCGGCTATCGCCCGCCCGATCAGAGCTTCATCCGAAGTGTCATCCACCGCTGCCAAGGCTGGTCAGTCACGCGGATCGCGCGTGAGGGCCGCGGACACTTTCCGGTCGAACTGGAGCTGCTGATCGGGATCGAGAATTTCCCGCATATCGAAGACGTGCCGCACGGTCGCTTTCTGCAATTCGCCCATGCGCGCATGCACCTCGTCGATCGCGGCACTGACTTCGGGCCCGTATTCGTGCTCGGTTTCCATTGCCTGGGCGAGCTGGGCGTTGGCTGCGCGCGCAGAGGCTTCGAGCCTTGCCTGTTCTACCGCGAAACGCGCTTCGAGCGCATCGAGCCGCTGCTCCTGGTCAGCCGTGAGCGACAGCTCATCGTGCACGAACTGGTGCAGGCCGCCCTCGGCATCGTTGTTGGCCCAGCGATCGGCGGCAAGCGCTCCTAGGCATCCGGCGAGCGCCGCCAGCAGGACCGCAAGGACAAGGTGAAACTTCTTCAACGTCTATGACCCCACATGAAGCAATGCAGCGGGTGACAGGGATTCTCCGCCAACGAGGCTCTCGCCAACAATTTCTGTAGGAGCGCCGTTTTCGGACGGCCATCCGCTGGTCCCTGCGCCTGCCGTTAGGCCGACGACAAACAGACCGGCGAACAAGGCCATTCTGCGCCGCTGATCGGCAATTTCCCCCAGCTGCCCTGCGCGCTGCCAGACGCCGTTCATGAAGTCGGGCGGCACGTCGCCAGCCTTCTGCGAGGCCATGGTGCCGAGCATCGCATCGAGTGTCTGATTGTCACGCATCCCTTGCTCCTGTCGGTTGCACGGTTCCTATACGCGATGCTTCGCGCAAACCCTCAAGTTTCTTTTTTGAGGGGTGCGGGTCGGCGACGCGTAAGAGGAGTAAGTCAAGCAACAGCGGCAAGTACCAGCGTCGAATAGGAGCCATGGCATGAAAAGCGCGGCAGTTCCGCCAAAAGAGCGCGAGTTCACTCCGCCGCTGGGCAAAAGCTGGCTCACGCCGTTCTATGATCGCGCGATCGCAGTCTTTACGCGCGAGAGACGGTGGCGCCGCGCAATCGTCGAAAAGGCCGCATTGCTGCCCGGCGACAAGGTCATCGATGTCGGGTGCGGCACCGGGACCTTGCTCAGGGCGCTGATGGCCAACTGCCCCGAAGCCGGCTTCATCGGCGTTGAGCCCGACCCCGCAGCGCTGGCTATCGCGCAGCGCAAGTTCGGTGCCGGAGCCGATATGGTCCGGTGGCACAACGGCTTTCTCGATAGTCTCGAGCTTTCCGACGGCTGGCGGCCAAACAAGATCGTCAGCAGCCTCGTCCTTCACCAGGTCCCCGTATCGCAAAAGCGCGCGATCCTCGACCAGATCGAGAACCTGCTCGCCCCCGGGGGCATGGCGCTGATTGCCGACTATATGCGGCAGGATGCTCCACTCA
>SHLU01000015.1 GCA_004282995.1 Sphingomonadaceae bacterium | reverse complement strand
TCGTGGTTCGCGTCGACCATTTCCTTGAGAGTGGTCGGCCCGCCCGAAGGCTCCGACGTGTGCCGCCCGGGCTCCTGCGTGCCTTCCTTGGGCTGCTCACCCGCAGCCAGCGCATCGAGCAGGGCGTCGAGCCGCTCGGGCGTCAGGTCTTCGTAATTGCCGTCATTGATCTGGACCATCGGCGCGGTCGCGCAATTGCCCATGCATTCGACTTCGGTCAGCGTCCACAGACCGTCTTCTGATACCTTGCCCTTGGCCATGCCGCGCTTGGCGCAGGTTTCGAACAAGGCGTCCGATCCACGCAGCATGCAGGGCGTCGTGCCGCAGACCTGGACGTGATATTTACCAACCGGAACAAGGTTGTACATGAAATAGAAGGTCGCCACCTCGACCACGCGGATGACCGGCATGTTCAGATATTCGGCGACATATTCCATCACCGGCAGCGGCAACCAGCCCTGCGTGTTCGTTTCCTCGCCAACCTGCCGCTGGGCCAGGTCGAGCAGCGGCATCACCGCGCTGCGCTGGCGCCCTTCGGGATATTTGGCGATGTGCTTGTCCGCCTCGGCCTTGTACTCGGGCGTGAAGGCGAAATTGCCCCACCGCTCGCGCAGCTCGGGCGTATCGGGAGCGAGATGACGATCAGCCATGGTTCAACCTGTGTTGCAGATAGCGGCCGACATACAGGCCGATGACAGCGGCACCCGCCGTCGAGAGAATTTCCTTGAGGCTGGAGGCCCCGTGAAACACGGCGAGATAGGCCGCGATCGCCGAAGCGAAAGCCGCAAACGCCGCGATGAAGATGAATAGCTCGCGAAGCACTAGCGATCACACTCCCCGAACACCACGTCGATCGCGCCGAGGATGGCGGTCGCGTCGGGTAGCATGTGGCCCTTGGACATGAAGTCCATCGCCTGAAGGTGGCTGAAAGCGGTCGGGCGGATCTTGCAGCGGTATGGCTTGTTGGTGCCGTCGCTGACCAGGTAAACTCCGAATTCGCCCTTGGGGCTTTCGGTGGCGACATAGACTTCGCCAGCGGGGACGTGGAAGCCCTCGGTATAGAGCTTGAAGTGGTGGATCAGCGCTTCCATCGACTGCTTCATCTTGCCGCGCGAGGGCGGCGAGACCTTGCCGTCGGCGCTGGCTATCGGGCCTTGCGGCATCTGCGCCAGGCACTGCTTGATGATCTTGGCGCTTTCGTAGACTTCCTTCACGCGCACCATGAAGCGGTCATAGCAGTCCGAATTGGTGCCGACGGGAATGTCGAACTCCATCCTGTCGTAAACGTCGTATGGCTGCGATTTGCGCAGGTCCCACGGCACGCCGGCAGCACGGATCATCGGGCCGGAGAAGCCCCATGCCACCGCGTCGTCCTTGCTCACCACGGCGATATCGACATTGCGCTGCTTGAAGATGCGGTTGTCGATCACCAGGCTCATGGCGTCGCCGAACAGTTCGGGCAGGCGGCCATCGATCCATTCGCCGATATCGACCAGCAGCTTTTCCGGCACGTCCTGATGGACGCCGCCGGGGCGGAACCAGGCGCTGTGCATCCGCGCACCGCTGGCGCGCTCGAAGAAGTTCATGCAGTCTTCGCGCAGCTCGAACACCCACAGGTTGGGCGTCATCGCGCCGACGTCCATCACATGCGCACCGATGTTGAGCATGTGGTTGGAAATGCGGGTCAATTCGGCAAACAGTACGCGCAGATACTGGGCGCGGATCGGCACCTCGACATTGAGCAGCTTCTCGATGGCGAGGACGTAGCTATGTTCCTGGCACAGCGGCGAACAGTAATCGAGCCGATCGAAATAGGGCAGCGCCTGGAGGTAGGTCTTGTGCTCGATCAGCTTCTCTGTGCCGCGATGCAGCAGGCCGACATGCGGATCGATCCGCTCGATGATCTCGCCATCCAGCTCCATCACCATCCGCAACACGCCGTGCGCAGCCGGATGCTGGGGGCCGAAATTGATCGTGTAATTGCTGATCACGTCCCCGTCGGTGGTGGGGCTCTGTTCGAGTTGCACGCTCATCCGCAAATCCAATCGCCGCTATAGCTCTGGGTAACGCCGGCGGCATCGGTGACGACCATGTTGGCCTCACGCTTCGCCTGGTTGCCAGCGGTCGGGGCGACGCTGATGCTGACCCCCTGAGCCGAAAATGTAGTGCCCGAACGGATCGCGCCGATCCCGCCAGCCGCGTCGAGCGTCACCAGCGCGCCGCCAACGCGGATCGCGCCCTTGCCGTTTTCGGCGTTGCCAGCCGTCACAAGGACTTCGCGCCCGACTTCCTGGAAGGTGCAACCACCCGTCCGTGTGCCGAGATCGACACCGTCAATATTTCCGACCAGCTGGAGTTGCGTCGCATCTGTGCCCTGCGGCACTTGCGCCCCTGCGGCACCGGACGCCGAAGCATCGCCCTGCACGACCGCTACGGTCGCACCGCTCGCGCCGATCCGATTGGCGAAATCGTCCGCGGTCTCCTGCGCAGCAGGCTCCGAACAGCCCGCCAGCATCACCGCGTTCAGCGCAAGAATAGAGATGCGACCCGCAGCCATCACGCCTTGTCCCCGTCCTCGTCCGGCTCGGTCGAAGCCTTGGTGTCGCGGGTCTTGCCTTCGCGCTCGACCCGGTCCTCGCGGTCCTCGGTCGGCTCGGGAGCGTCGGTCCGATCCTCGTCGGTCGATTCTTCAGCCGGCGAGCCAGCGCTCACCTTTTCGGCGGCCTTGTCGTCGGTAGCTTCGCCCGCGCCGGTATCACCCTCGTCCTCGGTCACCTTGGGTTCGTCGACCGGCGGCATGTCGGCCTTCTCGTCACCAGGAAGCTGGTAGTCGGCCCCTTCCCACGGCGAGAGGAAATCGAACTGCCGCAGGTCCTGGGCAAGCTCGACCGGTTCGTAGACAACGCGCTTTTCGTCCTCGGAATAGCGCAGCTCGGTATAGCCGGTGAGCGGGAAATCCTTGCGGAAGGGATGCCCCTCGAAACCGTAATCGGTGAGAATACGGCGCAGGTCGGTGTTGCCGTCGAAAATCACGCCATACATGTCGAACACTTCGCGCTCGAGCCAGCCGGCATTGGGCCACAGCGTGGTGATCGTCGGAACGGGCGTATTCTCATCGGCACTGACCTTGACCATGACGCGGTGGTTCCTGGTCAGGCTGAGCAGCATATAGACGACTTCGAATCGCTCGGCCCGGTCGGGATAATCGACTCCGGCGATTTCCATCATCTGCTGGTATTCGTGATCATCGCGCAGCGTCCGCAGTGCGTCCTCGATCCGGTCACGCTCAACCGAAATGATGATTTCGCCATATTGCTCGTCGGCGCCGACGACCATGTCGCCAAGCGCGCCGAGCAGCGTGGCGCGCACACCTTCGTTGGAGGCGAATTTGGGGGCGGAATGCACTTCGCTCATCGCTCGATCGTCCCGACCCGGCGGATTTTCCGTTGCAACTGCATAACGCCGTAGAGAAGTGCCTCGGCAGTCGGCGGACAGCCCGGCACGTAGATGTCGACCGGTACGATCCGGTCACAGCCGCGCACCACCGAATAGCTGTAATGGTAATAACCGCCACCATTGGCACAACTGCCCATGGAGATGACGTATTTGGGGTCCGACATCTGGTCATAGACCTTGCGCAGCGCCGGAGCCATCTTGTTACACAGCGTACCGGCCACGATCATCACGTCGCTCTGGCGCGGAGATGCGCGCGGGGCGACGCCGAAGCGTTCCATGTCATAACGCGGCATGTTGACGTGGATCATCTCGACCGCACAGCAGGCGAGGCCGAAGGTCATCCACCACAGGCTACCCGTGCGCGCCCACTGGAACAGGTCCTCGGTGCTGGTGACGAGGAAGCCCTTGTCGTTCACCTCGGTCTGCATGGCGTGAAAATAATCGGCATCAGGCTGGCGCACTTCGCCGCCGCGCGCGGTCGGCATCTGGCCGATCTTGCCAGGCTGGAGGCCGGCGAGTGTGGTGTTTTCGGTGCTCATGTCATTCCCACTCCAGCGCGCCCTTTTTCCACTCGTAGGCGAAGCCCACGGTCAGGATAGCCAGGAAGATCATCATGCCGATCCAGCCTGCCCATTGCGTGTGATCGAGGCTGACCGCCCATGGAAACAGGAAGGCGACTTCGAGGTCGAAGATGATGAACAGGATAGCGACGAGATAGAACCGCACGTCGAAGCGGCTGCGCGCATCTTCGAAGGCCGGAAAGCCGCACTCGTACTCGCTCAATTTCTCCGCGTTCGGGTTGTGCGCGCCTGTCAGCCGCGAAACACCCATCGGCAGAAATACGAACAGCGCCGAAAGCCCTGCTGCGATGAACAGGAAGATCAGGATCGGGAGATATTGCGAAAGGTCGACCAAATGACTGACTCGCTGGGCTGGATTTCGGTTGGTTGCGCCCTAGTCGCGCGACCTGCGAGGCGCAAGGGGGCGAAGGGTCCAAATGCCCCCGTCCCTGCGCATTTCTCATGCAATTATTGCAACCGCACCGCCTCGCCGGGCAACCAGCGCGCCTGGCTCAAGCCTTCTTCATCTCGCGAGCAATGTTCTTGCGCGTGGTGTTGCCAAATGGCGGTTTGAGACCAGCGAGCTTGGCAATGTCCATTTTCGGCTGGGTATAGACGCTTCGAGCGTGGCTGAACTCCTTGAACCCTTCGGGGCCGTGATAGGAGCCGATTCCACTTGGGCCGACCCCGCCGAATGGCAAATCGTCCATCGAAATATGCATGATGACATCGTTGACCGTGACCCCGCCCGAGATCGTGCGCTGGAGCACTTGTTCGCGCTCGCCCGCATCGGATCCGAAGTAGTACAGGCCGAGCGGTCGGTCATTCTCGTTCACATAGGCAATTGCCTCGTCAACATTCTTGTAGGTTTTGACCGGCAGGACCGGGCCAAAAATTTCTTCCTGCATCGCCATCATGTCGTCATTGACGTTACGCAGGATGGTCAGCGGCATCTTGCGAGCATTGGTGGACGAAAAGTCCTCGTTGGCGGGATTGACCTCAATCACCTCCGCCCCCTTGTCGCGCGCGTCGGCAACCATCGTCTGCAAGCGGTCGAAATGCCGGTCGGTGACGACCGAGGTGTAGTCATCATTATCGAGTATCGTGGGATACATGTTGTGCGCTGCCTGACGGACCGAATCGACCGCGGTCTGCTCCTTGTCTTCGGGCACATACATATAGTCAGGCGCGAGACAGATTTGCCCCGCATTGAGCATCTTGCCCATGGCGATGCGTTCGCCCGCCTGTTCGAAATTGGCGCTTCGCCCTAGGAATACCGGCGACTTTCCACCCAGTTCGAGAGTGACGGGCACAAGGTTGCGCCCCGCGGCTTCCATCACCTTGCGCCCCGTAGCAGTCGAACCGGTGAACAGCAGATGGTCGAATTGCAGCGAGGAAAACGCCGCGGCGACTTCAGGGCTACCGGTGATGACAGCGACTTCTTCCTCGGCGAAATACTTGGCCACCAGTTCGGCAGTCAGTTCGCTGGTCTTCTCGGTAAATTCGCTTGGCTTGATCATCGCTCGGTTGCCGGCTGCCATGATCTGCATCAGCGGACCGAGGGAGAGATTGATCGGAAAGTTCCATGGGCTCAGGATGCCAACCACGCCCTTGGGTTCGTACCTCAATTCCGCCTTGGCACCGAACAGGCCCAGCGGAAAGCGGGTGCTGCGTTTTTCAGGCTTGGCCCATTTGTCCATATGCTTGAGGCAATATTTGCCGAAGCCGATGGTGCTGGTGATATCGGTCAGCATCGTGGCTTCATGACTGCGATTGCCGAAATCGGCGCTCATCGCGCGGGCCAATTCGTCGCCATGATCGACCAGCAGCGCGATGGCGCGCTTGATCCGGTCACGCCGGGCGCTCAGCGATTCCGGGCGAGCCGCAGTGAACGCCTCGCGCTGGCGACGCAGGATCGCTTCCATTTCTGCTTTTTTGTCTTCGGCCATCTGCTCTCTCCCCAAGGGTTTTTCTTTGCCACCGTTCTCCACTATCGACACACGAAAGACAAGCGCGGTAGCCGCTGCGCCGCGCAAGCCGGCTTTGTGCCCTGCAAATGTATCCTGTTTGCCTTTGCCGCATTGCAGCATTAGGTGACGGGGCGAAATCCGAACCCTTATTGCTACCAGAAAGGTCTTCCCGATGGCCCAGTTCTCCGCCGCCGATCCCGTCGTCATCCTGTCCTACGCACGCACCCCGATGGGCGGGATGCAGGGCGCGCTGGCCGACGTTTCAGCAACGGATCTGGGGGCTACTGCAGTCAAGGCGGCGGTCGAAAGGTCCGGTGTTGCAGGCGAGAAGTTCGACCGTGCTTATATGGGTTGCGTACTGCCGGCAGGTCTGGGCCAGGCTCCCGCGCGCCAGGCAATGGTCAAAGCCGGGCTGCCCAAATCGGTCCAGGCGACTACCGTCAACAAGGTATGCGGCAGCGGAATGCAGACCGTCATCATGGGTGCAGAAGCGCTGGCCAGCGGGTCCATCGATTATGTCGTCGCTGGCGGCATGGAAAGCATGACCAACGCGCCTTATCTGTTGAAAAAGCACCGTTCGGGCGCGCGGCTGGGCCATGACACCGCTTACGACCACATGTTCCTCGACGGGCTGGAAGATGCCTACGAGGAAGGCCGTGCCATGGGCACTTTCGCGCAGGAAACCGCCAACGAATACCAGATGACGCGCGAGGAGATGGACGAATATTCCATCGAGAGCCTGCGCCGAGCCAACGCGGCCATCGAGAGCGGCGCTTTCGACGGCGAGGTTGTCCCGGTGACCGTCCAGACCCGCAAGGGCGAGCACAAGGTCGAGCAGGACGAACAGCCTGGTCGCGGAATGCCCGACAAGATCCCGACTCTCCGCCCGGCATTTGCCAAGGACGGCACGATCACGGCGGCAACTTCGAGCTCGATTTCCGATGGCGCCGCGGCACTGGTGCTGACCCGCGAGAGCGTGGCCAAGGATAACGGCCAGGCCCCGGTGGCACGTATTATCGCCATGGCGGCGCACGCGCAGGAGCCGAGCAAGTTCACTACCGCCCCGATCGGGGCGATCGAAAAGGTTCTCGAACGTGCCGGCTGGTCGGCCGAGGATGTGGAACTGTGGGAAGTCAACGAGGCATTTGCCTGCGTTGCAATGTTCGCCATGCGCGATATCGGCATCCCTCATGACCGGATCAACGTCAACGGCGGCGGCACCGCGCTGGGTCATCCGATCGGCGCCAGCGGCGCACGTATCATTGTCACGCTGCTCAATGCGCTGAAAGAACGCGGTAAGACAAAGGGGGTTGCCAGCCTTTGCATCGGCGGTGGCGAAGCTACGGCGGTCGCGCTTGAACTCGCCTGACGAATTGTAAAAGTTACCGGATTCGGTTTCGCGCGCAAACGGTGCTATTGTGGCCCCTCCTTGTTACAAGGGAGAGGGAACGATGAAGAAGTGGTTGTTTTTACCCGCCGCGGGCCTGCTGGCTGCTTGTTCACAAGCCCCCGAACCGGCCCCTGAACCTACCGAGCCGCCGCAAGCCGTGACCGCCGGCATCTATGACGTTGTCTACGAGGCTGATGGTTCAACGATCCGTGCCGTGCTCGACGAGAGCGGCGCGTATCGCAGTTACGACCAGGACGGCAGCGAAGTGGGCCGCGGCAATTGGAGCAACGTCGGACAGAGGACGTGTTTCGAGCCGACCAGCGATGCCCCGCCGGTTTGCTATACCGATGCCCCCCCTGGCGAAGACGGTTCGTTCAATGCCGTCAGTGACGATGGGCGGAAGATTTACGTTCGCCCGGTGCCCGATGCCATTGCCGGCAACGAAACCGCACCCATCGTCAACGAATAGGGAGCAGTTGGCCCGGCTGCTGGGTTAGACTCGCGCGCTCCGCGCAAAACCTGTCAGGGCGCGCCTGAACCATACAAATGTCCGGCTGCGACATAGCCTCGACGCTTGCCCAGCGACACTTCGCACCAGCTTGCGTCGCAATGATCGATTTCGACCACGGCCCCTGGCGACAGCTTCCACAAAAGAGTCGAGTTGTCCGCAGGGGCGGCGCGCATCGGAGCCGGGGTCTCAGTTGTCACAAGGGCGCTTCTGTCTGCGCTCAGCATTCGTGCGACGACCCAGCCCTGTGCGCCTTCTGGATCCTCGATATAGCGCCAGCCTTCTTTCAGTCGCAGGACCTTCACCGGCAAGCCCTTGCGGGTGTAGGTCCATTCGATTCGGTATTCGGTGCTCGGCCCGACCCGCATATTGAGCCTGGTGGTATCGATGCTTGCCCAATAGGGCGTCTGGCGCTCGTTTGCCCCCCCTGCTCCGCAGGCGGTCAGGACGAACAGAGACATGATGGAAAGGATCAGACGGTGCACGGCTGTGATGTCTATGGAAACGCCCCCCTTCCCGCAAGAGTTTGCCGCCGATGGCTTGACCGCAATCGCACCTGGCTCCAATCACCATGGCAATGACAGCCCCGCCAAACAGCCCTGCCCACCGCGTCGAAGGCACGCCCAAAGTGGTGGTGACCCGGCACCTGATGCCGTCGATCGAGGCACGGATGCGCGAGTTGTTCGATGCCAAACTCAACACCGATGACGTGCCATTGACGCGCGAGCAATTGGCCGAAGCCATGGCAGATTGCGATGTTCTGGTGCCTACAGTCACCGACCAAATCGACGGCGATTTG
Organism: Sphingomonadaceae bacterium; assembly: GCA_004282995.1. Taxonomy (GTDB): domain Bacteria; phylum Pseudomonadota; class Alphaproteobacteria; order Sphingomonadales; family Sphingomonadaceae; genus Parerythrobacter. The sequence continues at coordinate 11,518 of SHLU01000015.1, read as the reverse complement.
ATTGCCGGTGCCGGCGAGCGGCTCAAGCTGATCGCCAATTTCGGTGCCGGGACCGATCATATCGACCTTGCCGCTGCGGCGAAACGCCAGATCATGGTGACCAACACGCCTGGCGTATTCACCGACGACACCGCGGATATCGCCATCCTCGGCATCATCGGTGTTCCGCGCCGCATTCGCGAAGGCGTGGAACTGGTTCGCAGCAACAAATGGACCGGCTGGGCCCCTTCGCGTCTCCTCGGGCGCAGGCTGGGTGGCAAGACCCTCGGCATTGTCGGCATGGGCCGGATCGGGCAAGCGGTCGCCCATCGCGCCCGCGCCTTTGGCCTCGACATCGCCTATCACAATCGCAAGGCCTTGCCCCAATCGGTCGAACAGATGCTGGGCGCGCGTTTTGTCGAGAACCTCGATTCGCTGATCGAACAGGCCGACATACTTACGCTGCATTGCCCGGCGACCAAGGACACGATCGGAATGCTGGACGCCCGCCGGATCAGGCTGATGAAGCCGGGTGCGAGCCTTATCAACACCGCGCGCGGCGAATTGGTTGATCAGGAAGCCCTGATCGCGGCGCTGGATAGCGGTCACCTCGCCGGAGCGGGCCTCGATGTCTATCCTGACGAACCGAATGTCGATCCCCGGCTGATCCGCCATCCCAACGTCATGACCCTGCCGCATATCGGCAGTGCCACGGCCGAGGGACGTGAGGCTTCAGGCGAAAAGGTGATTGCCAATATCCGTTTCTGGGCCGACGGCCACCGCCCGCCCGACCAGGTTCTAGACGCGCTTGTCTGACATCGGGATTGCGCCATAAGGATTTGGCAATTGGTGCGCGTGCATGAAGGCGCGGACCGACAGGGGGAATTCGATGCTTCGTTCGCTGCCAGCCATCCTGCTTGGCGTGCTGCCGGTTCCGCTCGCCGCGCAGGGTTTTACCGTGGAAGCGGTCAGCGACAGCGGCGATACGGCATGGATCCTCACTGCCTCGGCACTGGTCCTGCTGATGACGATCCCAGGTCTGGCGCTATTCTATGGCGGACTTGTGCGGGCAAAGAATTTTCTCTCGGTGCTGCTGCAAGTCGGGGCCGTCGCCTCAGTTGCTTCGGTCCTGTGGATCGTGGTTGGCTATACGCTCGCTTTCGGTGACGTAACCAACGGCCTGCTCGGCAACGGACGCGCATGGATGCTGCTTGAGCTGGACACGGTCAGCCTGATTGCAACTACCATCCCCGAAAGCACCTTTGTACTGTTCCAGATGACCTTTGCCATCATCACGCCCGCTCTGATGGTCGGCGCATGGGTCGACCGTGCCCGGTTCGGCTGGGTCATCGCGTTTTGCGCGCTGTGGGGGCTCGTGGTTTATGCCCCGGTGGCCCATTGGGTCTGGGGTGGCGGCTGGCTCTCCGCACTTGGGGTGGTCGATTTTGCCGGGGGGATAGTAGTTCACACCACTGCCGGTGTCTCGGCGCTGGTTATCGCCCTGCTGCTCGGACGCAGGAGCGGGTTTCCCGGCCCTGCCCTCCTGCCCCACGCACCTGGCCTGACCATGGTCGGCGCGGCCCTGCTATGGGTCGGTTGGTTCGGCTTCAACGGCGGCAGCGCGCTAACCGCATCGGATGATGCATCGGCCGCGATCCTCAACACCCATATCGCTGCAGCCAGCGCGACGCTCGCGTGGCTGCTGACCGAAAAATTCGCCCTCGGAAAACCGACTATGGTGGGTTGGGCTACCGGCGCAATCGCCGGGCTGGCAGCGATCACTCCGGCGGCCGGAACGGTCGGCCCGGGCGCAGCGATCATCATCGGCAGCCTGTCTGCCTTGCTTTGTTATTACGCGATCGTGCTGGTCAAGTTGCGGCTGAAGATCGACGATTCGCTGGATGTTTTCGCGGTCCACGGGGTCGGCGGGATACTCGGATCGCTGCTGCTGGCGGTGCTGGCGGCGGAAAGCCTGGGCGGTGTCGGTTACGCTGAGGGTAGCGGAATGGGCGGGTTGCTGTTTGCACAGTTGATTGGTGTCGGTGCAGTCGCGCTCTACAGCGCCGTCGTTACGGCCATCCTGGCCCTCATGGTCAGTGTGGTATTCCCGATGCGGGTCAGCGACGAGGACGAGCGGGACGGGCTGGACATCGCCTCCCACGGCGAACGCGCGTGGGAGCTGGACTGAAGAACAAGGGGGCGTCACGCCCCCTCGCATTCATCAATCCCCTGTCAGGATTCGCTCGACCAGTTCTTTCACTGTCGGCGTGTAATTGTTGGAATAGAACGGGTCCTGTTTGAACCGGTATGCCGAATGGCCGGCGAAGGCGAGGTTCTCGTCCGGATCACCGCCATGGGCGATATCCTGCAGGGTTTTCTGGATGCAGAAGCTGCGCGGATCGGCAAGACGACCCGTGGTGAAATCGTCATGGTCCTTCCAGCTGGAAAACTGGCAGTGGCTCAGGCAGCCCATGCAGTCCTGTTGGTCCTTGCGAATGATATCGCGGCTTTCAGGCGTCACGAAGATCACCGTATTGTCAGGCGTTTTGAGCACCTCGCTGAAGCCCTCGTGCATCCATGCCAGCGCCTTGCGCTGATCGCCTGGATGGACCCAGAAATACTTGGCCTTGCCATGATCGAGGAGCGGTACGGTGCCCTCTTCCTCCTCGCGCTTGAAGATCGGGATCTGTCGCTCGGAACGGTGAATGAGATCGTAGAGGAACGGTGTCTTGACCGCGCTGGAATAGAAGCCGGTCGGGCTGAACTTGTGGAGCAGCACATCACCCGGCTCGACCGTGCGCAGCATTTCTTTCCAGACCTGCGGAATCGGGCTTTCCTGTGTCAGCAGCGGGCGGGTGCCAAACTGGAATGCGATCTTGCCCAGTTCGGGATTGTCGATCCAATCTTCCCACTCGCGCAGGAACCAGACGCCGCCGGCCATGACAATAGCGGTGTCTTCGCTGACACCTTCGTTGCGCATGGTTTCGCGAAGCGCCTTGACGCGGGGGAACGGATCCTCCGGCTTGCGCGGGTCTTCGGCGTTGGACAGACCGTTATGGCCGCCGGCGAGCCAGGGATCTTCGTAGACCACGGCGGCCATCAATTCGGGAACCTTGGAATAGCTGCGCTTCCATAAAGCGCGGAAGGCGCGGGCCGAGCTGATGATGGGCAGGTAGTGCACATTATGCTTCGCCGCGATCTCGGCCAGCTTGTAAGGCATACCTGCCCCGCAAGTGACGCCAGTGATCATGCCTGGGGTGTTTTCGAGAACGCCTTCGAGAACTTCCTGTGCGCCGCCCATTTCCCACAGGACATTGATATTGATCGCACCCTTGCCGCCCGAAATTTCGTGCGCGCGACGGACCTGCTCGGTGGCGCCGTCGATAGCGTAGCGGATCAGCTCTTCATGCCGTTCCTTGCGGGTTGCCCCATGATAAATCTGGGGCACGACATTGCCGTCTTCGTCATAACTGTCTGCATTGACCGCGCTGACCGTGCCGATCCCGCCAGCGGCGGCCCAGGCGCCCGAACTGGCATGGTTGGTGGCGGACACGCCCTTGCCACCTTCGATCAGCGGCCAGACCTCGCGGTCACCATATTGAATCGGCTGCAAACCCTTGAATGTCATTGCTTTCCCAGTTCTTTGTTATTTCGTTCCGCCATCGCTGTTGGCGCGGCGCGGTTGACCCTTGCAGGGAGTTATCTCATCCGGCTTCGGCCTCGTAGCGGCTCTGCGGAACTGTGCATAGTACCCGGCCAGTTCGGGCGCATCACGAAACATTTCGAGTTCGAACCCGACCTGTTCGAATTCGCATCTGAGCAGGAAGGAATCAATACCGTGATGATCGGTCGGTCGATCAACATCGACCACGATAGCGCGTCCACCTTCCTTGAGCGCCGGCCAAAGCCGCCACAGAAAGGCATAGGGTTCGCTAACCTCATGATACATGTGGACCAGGAAAACCCGGTCGAAACTGTCGGCGGGCAGTCGGGGATCGTCTGGCGCGCCGAGTTTTATCGCGACATTGTCGAGCCGTTCACGTTCGACCCGCGAGCCGAGCCGAGACAAGGCCCTCGGGTCGATATCCTGCGCCAGCACGCGCCCGTTGTTACCTACACGCGTGGCCAGGCGGACAGTGTAATAGCCCTCGCCCGCGCCAATGTCGGCGACGGTCATGCCCGGCTCGATCTCGGCAAAGTCCATCACCTTGCGTGCTTCGCCCACACGGTCGCGGGCAGTTTCGGTGCTGAATTCGCTGGAACCGAGGTCGGAAACCGGCCGGTCGGGCGACGGAAATTCGAGTGCGGTATCGGGGCGTTCAGCCACGGGTTCTTCGTCGGCCACGCGTTCGCAACCGGCAAGCACGGTGGCAAGATATAGCGCCAGCGAAGAAGCGATTACCCTTTGCATTCCGTACTCGCCCTAGCCTGTCATATCGGCTTAGGCAAAACGCGAATTTGTCGAGGCGCACCGCCCGTCAAGGCCAGCCTTACTCGACATCCTCCACATCGACCTTCTCGCCCGTCACGCGCTGTGCCAAGGCGGCCGAAATATAGGGATCAAGCGCACCGTCGAGCACGTCGTCGGGAGCGCTGGACGTCACGCCGGTGCGCAAGTCCTTGACCATCTGATATGGCTGCAGAACGTAGCTGCGGATCTGGTGGCCCCAACCGATTTCGGTTTTTTCGGCATATTCGCCGCTGGCAGCGGCCTCGCGCTCGGCCATTTCGCGCTCGAACAGCCGCGCTTTCAACATACCCATGGCGGTAGCCCGGTTCTTGTGTTGGCTACGGTCGTTCTGGCTGGCGACCACGATGCCGGTTGGCTGGTGTGTGATACGCACAGCGGAATCGGTGGTGTTGACATGCTGGCCGCCCGCGCCGCTGGCACGATAGGTATCGATCTTGAGGTCCGATGGGTCGATCTCGATATCGATATCGTCATCAATCACCGGATAAACCCAGACGCTGCTGAAGCTGGTATGCCGCCGCGCCGAGCTGTCATAGGGGCTGATCCGGACCAGCCGATGCACGCCGCTTTCGGTCTTGGCGTAACCATAGGCATTTTCGCCCTTGACCAGCAGCGTGGCCGACTTGATCCCGGCTTGATCGCCTGCCTGGTACTCCACCGTCTCGACCTTGAAGCCACGACGTTCGGCCCAGCGGGCATACATGCGCAGCAACATCTCTGCCCAGTCCTGGCTCTCCGTCCCGCCGGCCCCGGCGTGGATTTCGATATAGGTATCATTGGCATCGGCCTCGCCCGAAAGCAGGGCCTGGACCTTGTCGGCATCCGCCCGCTCGGCAAGCTTTTCGAGACTGGCAAGCCCATCCGTGATGACATCCTCGTCGCCCTCGGCCTCGCCGAGTTCGACGAATTCCATCGCGTCGGCCATTTCCTGGCTGATCTCGTTGACGGTGTTTATCGAAGTTTCGAGCAATTTCTGCTCGCGGCTGATGGACTGCGCTTCCTTGGGATCATTCCAGAGGTTCGGATCCTGCACGCGAGCGTTGAGCTCGTCGAGCCGGCGCAGCGCGCGGTCCCAGTCAAGCGACTCGCGCACGAGCGAAAGCGCGGCTTCGATGCGGTCGATATGGGCCTGCCCTTCGGCACGCATGGGTCAATTCCTTCGGTTGAGTTCGGGAGCGTTTGTTATCGAAAAGCGCACCAAGCGCCCAGGGGTCGGCCAGGGCCGGCTAATAGATGCCGCCCTGGTCTTCGACGAAGTCCTCCAGCGCGCCGACCTCCTCGGCCTCGTCGCGGCGTGTCGGCCCCGATCGGGTCCCTTGCCGGATCAGAGCGAGGATTTCCTTGCGCTTGGCCTCGATTTCGTCGGCGCGGGTCGAACGGGGAGGCTCGGTGTCGGGCTTGAAGGCTTCCCAGATGACCGCCGATTCGCCGGTGCTATCATCGGGCCAGCCATCGAACACACGCTTGCCGGTACGACGATCGACCCGCACCATCCGCACGCCCGGAGGAGCGATAGAAGGGTGATCGGACCAGCGCTTGCGCGTGGCCTTGATCACGCTCTTGACGATCGGCGAGGCGGTATTGCCGCCCTCGACCCAGCCGCCGAGATTACGCGGCTGGTCATACCCCAGATAGGCACCGACCATATATTGCTGCGTCCCGCCAACGAACCAGACATCGGTTGGGCCGGTGGTGGTACCGGTCTTGCCGAACATCGGCAGTTCGAGATCCTTGAGCCGTTTCGCCGTGCCGCGGGTGATCACGCCTTCAAGCATATGCGCGACCTGGAACGCCGTGCGCGCATCCATCGCCTGCTTCCCAGTGGGCGGCAGTTGCGGCATTCCCTTGCCGTCCCATTCATCCATGTTGCAGCCCGTGCAGGCGCGCTTGTCGGCCCGCCAGATTACCTTGCCCCTGCGATCCTGCACATAGTCGATCAATGTCGGCTCGTTGAACCGGCCATGATTGGCAAGCGTGGAATAGGCGTTGACCATCTTCACGACGGTGGTTTCGCCCGCGCCCAGCGCAAACGCCGGATAGGGCTGGTAAGAACCGATGCCGACATTCTCGAATGTATCGATGACGTTGGGCATGCCCGATTCCATCGCGATCTGGACGGTCATGATGTTCTGTGACTGCTCGAGACCGTAGCGCATCGGGTATTGCCCGCCGCGCCCGCCGCGGAAACATTTCTCACCCAGCGCCGAGCCCTGATAGTAACAATAGCTGGAATTCTCGACCTGGGTCGATGGGGTGAAGCCGTTATCGAGTCCTGTTGCATAGACAAATGGCTTGATGGTCGAACCCGGCTGCCGTTCGGCCTGAGTGGCGCGGTTGAAGGCACCCAGTCGGCTGTCGAAACCGCCTTGCATGGCAAGCACACGGCCATTGACCGGGTCCTGCACCACCAGCCCGCCAGAAACATCGGGTATGGTCCGCAAGCGGAAGCCATTGCCCGAGGGCGCTGCGGCCACGATGTCCCCCGCCTTCAGAGCATCGGGAAAGCCCGTCAGCGGCGCAGTCGTTTCATCCGTAAAGCCGATCGTCGCGCTCGAACCGGACCGTTCAGTCACCACACCGATGCGCCAATCACGATAATTGATGCTGAGGAAGGAGCTTTGCAGTTGGCCCTGCCAATTGCCTTGCGACATGTCGAGCGTGGCTATCGGTCCGCGCCAGCCGCGGTTGCCGTGATAGCGTAGAAGTCCTTCGCGCAGGGCGTTACGCGCCGCGTTTTGCATTTCGACATCGAGCGAGGTGCGAACCCAGAGACCCCCGGCATAGACACTGTTGGCGCCCTCCTCGGCGGTCTCCCCGAATTCCTCGACCAGCTGGCGGCGTACTTCTTCGAGGAAATAGCCGGCGTCGGCCGAGCGCTGTCGGCGCAGGGTGACCAGCCCAAGCGGCTGCGCCTTGGCTGCGTCCGCCTTTGCACGAGTGACGAAATCGTTGGCGACCATCTGTTCGAGCACGAAATTGCGCCGCGCCAGGGCCGCCTGTTCCTGTCCCTTGCGGCCGTAGCGTTCAGGCGCCTTGGGCAGAACAGCGAGGAAGGCCGCCTCGTGCAGTTCGAGTTCGCCCACATCCTTGTCGAAATAAGCGCGCGCTGCGGCCTGCACCCCGAATGAACGCCGTCCGAGCGGAATTTCGTTGAGATAGAGTTCAAGAATTTGCTGCTTGTCGAGCACCCCTTCGATGCGCCGCGCCAGCATCATTTCCTTGAGCTTGCGCGTGATCGAATATTCGTTGCTGAGCAGGATGTTCTTGGCCACCTGCTGGGTGATTGTAGAGCCACCGACCGCGCGTTCGCCGGATCCCATCTTGCTGACATAATCGACCACTGCGCCGAAAAGGCCGCCGGCATCGATCCCGCCATGGCTGAAAAAGGTCTTGTCCTCTGCCGCCAGATAAGCGTCGATCAGTTCTTGCGGGAAATCGGCATACTGCAGCTGCACCCGGCGTTCGCGGGCATAGGAGTGGACGATCTCGCCATCGACCCCGCGCACCACGGTCGGCAAAGGTGGCTCGTATTCGAGCAACGTCCCCGCATCGGGCATATCTCGCGCCAGTATGGCCCACAGCACTATCCACGCCGCCAGCAGCAGGGCCAGCGCATAGATAGCCCAGCGGAACAGACGGCTCTCGCGCCATTGCCGTTTCAGCCAGTTGATAGCTCCGGTCGCTTCGCGCCGGATGCGGTATCGAATTGTGTCGATGGAGGTGCCGTCAGCCATATGTTCGGCAGTCCCTAGCACGGGCATTCGTCCTCGCGCTATATGCTTGTCTCGCCTTATTCGCGGTATTGACGGGCGAAATAGATGCGGATCGCTCGTCCCATCGCGTCGGCGAATGCAGCGCGCCCTTCCGCCGAAGCCAGCCGCTGCGCATCGGCGGGGTTGGTTATATAGCCCGCTTCATAGAGAACCGCGGGAACGTCGGGCGCGCGCAGCACTGCCAACACGGCAGAACGCCGCGCCTGAGGGTGGAAGCCCAGAGTGGCGCGCCCTTCACGCAGTATCAATTCGGCAAATTCGGCCGAATTCTGCTGCACACGGCGCTGTGACAATTCGACAAGGATATCTGATACCGTGTCGCTCTGGCCCTCCACATCCACGCCATTAAGACGATCGGCATCGTTCTCGCGCTCGGCAAATCTGGCGGCCGCTTCGCTCGACGCTCTATCTGAGAGCGTATAGATGCTGGCTCCGCGTACACCGCTGATATCGCCTGCCGAATCGGCATGGATGGAGACAAACAGAGCAGCCCCCATGCGCCGCGCGATCTCGGGACGTTCATCCAGCGATAGAAACGTATCGTCTTCGCGCGTCAACGCGACCCGGACCCCGCCTTGTTCGAGCAATGCGTCCTTGAGCGCAATGGCCAAGCCGAGAACAATGGTCTTTTCGCGCGTGCCGCCGGTGCTGGCGCCGGGATCCTTCCCGCCATGTCCTGGGTCGATGACCACCAGCGGTCGCGATCGGTCCTGCGGTCCGTATATCTTCGGCAGGTCGACCGGGGCATTGGCGCTTGGCAGCCCCAGCGACAGCACATAATCGCGCCCCAGGTGCGGCACCGGAATGCTCGCCCCCAACGCGTAAAAGGCGGCGATAATCGCCACCGGCAGGAGGAAGACCAACCACAGTTGAAAGCGCAGGGGCATAATCTGCTGCCGGTGTTAAGGCGTTGGTGGGGCATTACGCAATATAGTTGCCGCAGTTGTCCGGTGCTGCTAGCAAAGCGACGACCGGACGAACCTGTCGTTCGAACGACCCCAACCGGGCCAGTCGACACTGCAGGGTCAATGAGATTTCCGGCTACTTTCCGCGCCCTTCGCGGAAGGTAACGTGATTGACAGGTTGATATACCAGTATGAGAAGCCACCCCCTGCACTCCGGCTCGCAACCCGATGGTTGCCGCGCCGTTGTCCCGGGCTTGGCAGCGCCGCTGCGGCGCATTCTCACTGGCGTAGACACAGCATCCCGCGCCACGACACGCACCGCGTCTCGTGGCCGGTCTATCCATCCCGCTCGCGGCTTAACCGCCAGCGGTTCCTTTACATATCTGCGCAAAAGCAAGCAGCCACCCGGTCAACGGGCAACGGCCTTGCCGATCTGCGCATGGAGACACTTACATGGCTACGCGCATGCTTATCGATGCGCGCCACTCGGAAGAAACCCGGGTGGCGGTGCTCAAAGGCAACCGGATTGAAGAATTCGATTTCGAATCTGCTGACCACAAGCAGATCAAAGGCAATATCTATCTCGCCAAGGTAACACGGGTCGAACCTTCGCTGCAGGCAGCGTTCGTCGATTTCGGCGGCAATCGCCACGGCTTCCTCGCTTTCAGCGAAATCCACCCCGACTATTACCAGATCCCGCAATCTGACCGTGAGGCTTTGCTGGCTGAAGAGGCCGAAGCCGCCGAGGAAGAGGCGCGGTTGCGGGCCGAGGATGAAGACCGCGGCAATCTGCCCGGCGATGAATATGATGCCGAGGATGAAGAATCGGCCGAAGCACTCGCCGAGGACCTGGCCGAAGACGGCCTCGAGGAAATCGACACGTCCGAAAAGGACAAGGTCTCCACCATCGAGGAAGGTCAGCTCGAGGGTGATGACGACGACAACGACGAAGATGACGAAGACGACGATTCGGAAGAGGATCGCGGCAAATCGCACGGTCGTGGACGCGGACGCGGCCGCCGCCAGGACAAGGGCGGAAACAAGTCGCGTGCCAAGGAAGTCGACGAAGTTCGCGCCCGTCGTCAGGCGCTGCGTCGCCGTTACAAGATTCAGGATGTCATCCAGCGTCGCCAGGTGATGCTGGTGCAGGTCGTCAAGGAAGAGCGCGGCAACAAGGGTGCCGCACTGACAACCTATCTTAGCCTTGCCGGGCGCTACACCGTGCTGATGCCGAACTCGTCGCACGGCGGCGGGATCAGCCGCAAGATATCGAGTGCAGGCGACCGCAAGCGTTTGAAGCAGGTCGTCTCCGACCTCAAACTGCCGCGCACGATGGGCCTGATTGTCCGCACCGCTGGTCTCAGCCGCACCAAGCCCGAGATCAAGCGCGACTTCGACTATCTTGCTCGGCTGTGGGATGAAATCCGCGAAAAGACCCTGTCTTCCAGCGCGCCGTCACTGATCCATTCGGACAGCGACCTGATCAAGCGCGCGATCCGCGACATCTACAATCGCGAGATCGAGGAAGTCGTGGTCGAAGGCGAGGACGGCTACAAACTGGCCAAGAGCTTCATGAAGCTGCTGATGCCCAGCCATGCACGCCGTGTGAAGGCCTATTCCGATCCTGTCCCGCTGTTCCAGCGCTATGGCGCAGAAGACCAGTTACGGGCGATGTACGACCCGGTCGTGCAACTCAAATCGGGCGGCTACCTCGTCATCAACCCGACCGAGGCGCTGGTTTCAATCGACATCAACTCGGGCCGTTCGACCAAGGAACACGGGATCGAGCAGACCGCGGTTGCAACCAATCTCGAAGCGGCCAAGGAAATTTCCCGTCAACTGCGCTTGCGCGACATGGCCGGACTGGTGGTGATCGACTTCATCGACATGGAATACAATTCCAATGTCCGCAAAGTCGAACGGGCGATGAAGGAAGCTCTCAAGAACGACCGCGCCCGCATCCAGGTCGGCCGCATCTCCAGCTTCGGCCTGATGGAAATGAGCCGCCAGCGTCTGCGCACAGGCGTGCTGGAGGCGACCACCCGTGAATGTCCGCATTGCGATGGCACCGGCCTCGTCCGCACAGCATCGAGCGCCGGCCTGTCTGCTTTACGCCTGATCGAGGACGAAGCTGCCAGGGGCAAGGGCTCGATCATCACCCTCAAGGCAAGCACCGAAGCAGCAGTATACATGCTTAATTCCAAGCGTGCAGACCTGCAGGAGATCGAAGATCGCTATGGCGTGACGGTCGAAGTCGTGCCCGATGGGGAAGACGAAGGCGCCAAGATGAGCGTTACCAGTTCCGGCCCGCGTCCTTCGCAAGCTCCCAAGTTCGATCCGATCGTCATCGATCAAGATGAGGACGACGATATCGAGGACGATGCTGACGG
>SHLU01000147.1 GCA_004282995.1 Sphingomonadaceae bacterium | reverse complement strand
TTGGTCTTGCGCCAGACGATATCGTTGAGGATCCAGAAGCCCAGGTCCTGCAGGATCGCGCCGACGCGGTAGATGTTGTGATAGCTGCCGATCACCCACAGCGCGCCATCGGGCTTGAGCACGCGCTTGGCCTCGGTCAGCCAGTCGCGGGTGAAATCGTCATAGATCTTGAAGCTGTCGAACTGGTCCCAGTGATCGGTCACAGCATCGACATGGCTGCCGTCGGGCCGGTTGAGATCGCCGCCGAGCTGCAGATTGTAGGGCGGATCGGCGAAGACCAGGTCCACGCTGGCATCGGGCAGCGAACGCATCGCCTCGATGCAGTCGCCCGCCAGGATCTGCCCCAGGGGCAGCGCCTCTTTCGGCACAGCTGCCGGTTTCACCGCGCGCCGGGCGCGCTGCTTCGTGGTCTCAAGGACCCCCATATTCTTCCCCCGTCTGGTACTTATCCACAGGGTGAGTCCAACCGGACTCCACGTCAAGCGGTAAGTATGGGGCCAACATGGTTAACGCCCGGTAAGCTCAGGAAGAACAGAAAGAGTCCGGCACAAGATGTTGAGTTAACGCCCCGATCCGAGACTCGATATGCTGGGGGTGTGGCGCAAAGGACTCGCTTGCGAGCCGAGCTGGCGAAGCCGTCAGAGCAGGCACATCTGCGCGACGGGGGCAAAGCTGCGACGATGCAGCGGGGTCGGTCCGTGGACGCGCAATGCCTCCATGTGCTCGGCCGAACCATAGCCCTTGTTGCGCTCCCACCCGTAATGCGGATGCGCACGCGCCGCCTCCACCATCATCCGGTCGCGCCATTCCTTGGCTATGATGCTGGCCGCCGAGATCGCGGCCTCCTTGCCATCGCCGCCCACGATCGCGCGGGCCGGCCAGCGCCATTTGTCGCAGCGCCCGTGCGGGGTGAGATTGCCGTCGATCAGCACCTCGTCCGGCTCGCGGCCCAGTGCCTCGACCAGCCGCCCGACCGCCAGGCTCATCGCCAGCATGGTCGCGCCGAGAATGTTGAGCGTGTCGATCTCCTCCACATCGACCACCCCGACGCCCCAGGCGCAGCACTGGCGTACCTGCCCGTCCAGCTCGCCGCGCCGCTTGGCGCTGAGCTTCTTGGAATCGTCGAGCCCTTGCGGAAAGTCTCGCCCAAGCGCCACTGCTGCTGCTACCACTGGGCCAGCCAGCGGTCCGCGCCCGGCCTCGTCAACGCCGAGGACACAAGGGTCGGCCCCGCCGGGGGATACGAATGAGGGATGAGGAGTTGAAGCAAACATGACCAGATACAACGCCGTGAAACTCGCCCTCTTGTCCCTTCCCGCTGCCGCGCTCGCAAGTTGTGGCGGCGCCTATTCGGGGGATAGCTCCGAGGCAAGTTCGACACCCGCCCCGTCCTCGGTGCAACCAACCGAACAGGTTGGTCCCTTCGCGGTGACCGACATGGGCACGTTCAACGAACCATGGGCGGCCGCCTTTGCCCCCGGCACGTCGGTGCTGTTCATCAACGAAAAGTCCGGCACGATGAAATTCGTCGACGCGCGGACCGGCAAACTGGGGACGGTCAGCGGAGTACCGCAAGTCGACTATGGCGGCCAAGGCGGGTTTGGTGACATTGCCTTCTTGCAGTCGGAGGCCTCTGCCACGCTCGACCGCCGGACGATTTTCCTCAGCTGGGTCGAGGCTGGCGAAAGCAACACCCGCGGCGCGGTTGTCGGCAAGGGCACGCTGGTGTGCCAAGTAGCCGATGCCTGCGCCATCGAAGGCCTGCGGGTGATCTGGCGACAGGCCCCCAAGGTTACAGGGCGCGGCCATTATTCTCACCGGATCGCCTTCTCGCCCGACGAGAAGCACCTGTATGTCTCCAGTGGCGACCGGCAGAAGCTCGATCCGGCGCAGGACACTTCCAACACGCTCGGCACCATTGTCCGCCTCAATCTCGACGGCACTGCCGCATCGGGCAATCCCTTTGCCAGCAAGGGCAGCCCGACCGACCAGATCTGGTCCTATGGTCATCGTAACGTCCTCGGAATTGCCTTCGCATCCGATGGCAGCCTGTGGGATCTCGAACACGGCCCAGCCGGGGGCGACGAACTCAACAAGGTGCAGAGCGGCAGGAATTACGGCTGGCCCGTGGTCTCACAAGGCGACCACTATGATGGCCGCCCGATCCCCGCTCCTGCCACGCGCCCCGATCTGGCCCAGGCCGCTATCGGCTGGACCCCGGTAATCGCACCCGGCGATTTCATCTTCTATTCGGGCGACCTGTTTCCGGAGCTGAAGGGCGACGCTCTGATCGCGGGGCTCAAGAGCGAGGCGCTGGTGCAGGTCGATATCGACGGCGACACTGCCAAGGAAGCAGCACGCTTCTCTTTCGGCAAGCGGTTGCGCGAGGTCGTACAGGGGCCGGATGGCGCGATTTACGTGCTGGAAGATGGCGAAAAGGGCCGCTTGCGGCGCCTGACGCCAAGCGGCAGCTAGGCTGCCGACAAGCGGAAATTGATCGACTCGGCTCGCTGGCACTCGTAACCGCCGCGCGCCATGGCAAGCATCATTCCTCTCGACGCAGTCGACCCCGAGCTGGTCGAGCAGTTGCTAGACGAGTCCTTTGGCGAGGACCGCAAGGCACGCACCGCCTATCGCATCCGCGAGGGGTGCCACTGGCTCGAAGGGTTGAGCTTCGCCGCTCTCGACGACGACGATTACCTTGCCGCCACGATCCAGCTCTGGCCGGTGGCGCTGGCGACCCCCGAGGGACGTGGCCATCCGCTTTTGATGGTCGGGCCGGTAGCGGTCATGCCCGGCCTGCAGGGTCAGGGCTATGGCAAGGCGCTGATGGCCGCTTCGCTCGGCGCAATCGACGCCATGGCGCGCGACCGCGCCAAACCACTTCCGCAGGTGCTGATCGGCGACCCGGAATATTACGGCAACTGGGGATTTACGGCCGAACATACAGGGAATTGGCATTGCCCCGGCCCTTTCGAGCGCGAACGGCTATTGCTGCGCTGCGAAAACCCTGCGGTCTTGCCCGACGAAGGAATGCTGGGACCCTGGGCAGGCTGATAAAGCCCCTGTCGTGCGGGAGATATTGAGGCCGCCGACGCATTCTGCCATGCGGTATCGATGCCTTACCAACCGCCCCCCGAACTGGCTGAACTGACGCTCGGCGAGATTGCCGAGCAGGTCGCCGCGCGCAAACTGCCGCCGGTCGAGCAATGGGCGCCCGAACGCATCGGCGATAGCGGGATGCGCATCGCTGCGGACGGGAAGTGGTTTCACGATGGCACCCCGATTTCCCGTCCGGCGATGGTACGCGCCTTTTCCGGCCTGCTGATCCGCGATGCGGACGGCGCGCACTGGTTGCTCACCCCATTCGAAAAGCTCTCGATCGAAGTCGAGGATGCCGGTTTCATCGCCATCGATATTGCCGAGCGCGAGGGTACCCTCGCCTTTCGCCTCAACACCGACGAACTGGTGGTCGCCGGACCCGAACATCGGCTCGCGGCACGCGGTGAAGCGGAAACACCTGCGCTGTACCTCGGCGTCCGTCATGGTGTGGAAGCGCGCCTCAACCGCAGCACCTACGAGCAACTGGCCGAACACGCGCTTGCCCATGGCGACAACTGGACGGTGACCAGCCAGGGCGAGAGTTTCTCGCTGTTGCCGACATGAACGATAGCCTGTTCGACCGCTTGCAGCGCGTGTTCGATGACGGCCACGGCACGCCGCATCCCGACCTCATCACCGATGCCCGCTTCGCTACTGACATACCGCGCGATGCCGCCGTGTTGATACCGGTTACCGACCGGCCCCAGCCCGGCGTGATCCTGACCCAGCGACCCGATGCGCTGCGCAGCCATCCCGGCCAGGTCGCTTTTCCGGGTGGCAAGATCGATGTCGGCGAGACCCCCGTCGAAGCCGCACTGCGCGAAGCCGAGGAAGAACTCGCCATGCCGCGAGAAAAAGTGCGGGTCATCGGGACGACCGACAATTACGTCACCGGCACGGGGTTTGATATCACCCCAGTGCTGGGGGTCATTCCAGCGGACCTGCCGCTGGTGCCCAATCCCGGAGAAGTCGAAAGCTGGTTCGAAGTTCCGCTTGCGACGCTGTTCGACCAGTCCAACTACGAACGCAATTCGGTACTCTGGCGCGGGGCTCAACGCAGCTATTATGAAATGCATTACGAAGGCTATCGTATCTGGGGCGTTACAGCTGCCATCATCGCCAATCTGTCGCGGCGGCTCGAACTGACCGATTTGTTCGATTGAGCCAGGAATATTGGGTTGAGTAAGTCCGTCCACCGGTGAAAGGCGCCAACGCAAACGAGACCATGAGCACCACACGCACCCTCCCTCCTGCCGGCTGGACCCAGCGCCCTGACCTGGCGCGGCTTGTCGATGTTCTCAGCCAAGGCTCGGTGCGCTGGGTTGGCGGAGCAGTGCGCGACACCTTGCTGGGTGATGAGGTCAAGGACGTAGATGCCGCCACCTCCTTGCTGCCCGAAACCGTGACGCAGCAGCTAGAAGGGGCAGGCATCAAGATCGTTCCAACGGGAATAGAGCACGGCACAGTGACCGCCGTGCTCGATGGCGGACCGGTCGAAATCACTACCCTGCGGCGCGATGTCTCGACCGACGGCAGGCGCGCCACTGTAGCCTTCGCCAGCAATTGGCGCGACGATGCAGCGCGGCGCGATTTCACCATCAACGCGCTTTATGTCGATCCGCAAACGCTGGAAATTGCGGACTATTTCGGTGGGTTGGACGATCTCGACGCGCGGCGGGTGCGATTTATCGGGGACGCGCGTGAGCGTATCCGCGAGGACCACTTGCGGATCCTGCGCTATTACCGCTTCCAGGCGCGTTTCGGGTCGGCACTCGATCCAGAGGCCGAGGAAGCATGTGCGGAACTGGCCGAGACGCTGAAGGGACTGAGCCGCGAGCGTGTAGCGGCGGAACTCCTCTCCCTGTTGGCACTGCCCGACCCTTACCCCACAATCCAGCGCATGCGCGAGCAAGGTGTCTTGCCGGTCATCCTCCCCGAAGCGGGTCATTCCGAGCTGGCGCGCATGCAGCTGCTGATCGGGATCGAAGCGCAATATGGTGTCGAGCCCGATCCGCTGCGCCGTCTGGCGGCGCTCATTCCGGCTGTGCCCGCGCTGGCGGAAAACGTTGCCGCACGGTTGCGACTGTCTCGTGCGCAGCGCGACCAGTTGACCTGTCTCGCCGGCAGGGGAAGCGAGGATGGCAAGGCGCCTTTTGCGCTGGCCTACCGCGTCGGAGTCGGCGAAGCGCGCGACCGGTTGCTGCTGTCCGGCGTCGACCCGCGTCCGGTCGCCCATTGGCAGGTTCCCGATTTTCCCTTGAAGGGCGGAGAGATCGTTGCACGCGGCGTTCGGGCAGGACCCGAAGTAGCGCGCATCATGCAGGCAGTCGAAGCGCGCTGGATTGCCGCGGACTTCCCCAACCGCGATCAAGTGCTGGAAATGTTGCAGGAAGAACTATCGCAATAGCTGGCTCTACCAGCCGTGCATCAGCCGCGACGAACTGTGCCGCTCCGGGTTGTCATGCGGCACGGGCGTCTTTTAGGTCTGCCGTCCGTTTCTTACGGGATCGCACATATCCGCGCTCAGGCGCGGCAGACAAACACTTCTCTGGTCCGCGTCATCTGCAACAGCGCCTTTCGCTGGTGCCCTGACAGATCGCATGGGCCAGCACTGAACACGGAGACTTTCCGCAATGAAATTCGTCACCCTTACCGGCGCAACTGCTGCGCTCGCTTTCGCTACCAGTGCATTTGCGGCCAATCCTGAAACTGCAACCGGCCACGAACATCACGATATGGGCGAAGAAACCGCTGCCGACGCGACTGCCGAAGCGCCGGAAATAAGCCCTGAAGCACAGCGTGAT
>SHLU01000146.1 GCA_004282995.1 Sphingomonadaceae bacterium | reverse complement strand
CACATACGCCAATTCGGCCGTCATCGATGTCGACAATGTCCTCCACCGCGGGACCCAGGAATATCTCCTGCGGGGCGGCCGTGGTTCGGGTGCGGCGCCGGTCTGACAATCCCTGACGGCTGACAAAGAAAAACCGGCGCAGGATTGCTCCCGCGCCGGTTTTCTTGATTCGTGAAGAACCGCTTAGTTGACGGCTTCTTCGGCGCCTTCGGTCAGAGCGTCGGTGTCGCCTTCGGCAGCGTCTTCCATGTTGTCAGCCTGAGCTTCCATGGCGTCGGCCTGTTCGTCGGTGATTTCGCCGGCGTCTTCCATCGCGTCAGCCGTGTCTTCCATGGCTTCTGCGTTTTCTTCAGCAGCTTCTTCAGCAGGGCTATCGCAAGCGGCGAGGCCGAGACCCAGAGCAGCAACCGAAGCAAGCATTGCGGTCTTGAAAGTCGTCTTCATTTCATCTTCCCCTTGGTGGATCGGAAGCAACGCATAGCAACGCCGAATGAGGTTGCGAAGCAAAAAATGTCCGAAATGTGACAGCGGAGTAGAGACCTGCCGGCCAGCTTACCTGAATCGCCGCCGCAGCAAGGCGACGATCGATACCGCCACTGCCGAGCAGAGGCTACCCGCCCACAGTGCCTCGGCATGGATCATCGATGGTCCGAATTCATATCCCAGCGCAAGATTTCCGAAAAAGGCGCTGCCTGAGCCGAGCACCATATTGACCAGGCTGAGCGGCAGGGAATCCTGTTTCCACACTATGGACATCAGCCATCCAACGACTGCACCCACGGCAAGGAGGACGGCTAGAGCCATCGTGTAAGGATATGAGCATGGGCCATCCTAACCAACAAGGCGCCGGCACGATGGTTCCAGCCTCATTGGACCAGTCAGGTTCCGGCGAACCACCACAGCGCGACGAGGCCCAATGCGATCCTGTACCAGGCGAAAGGAGCAAATCCGCGCCGTGAAACATAAGCGACGAAGGCCCGGATCACGAACAGCGCGGTAATAAAGGCCGCGACGAAACCGAGCGCGATTTCACCCCAGCCGATGGAGGCCTCGCCGGCCAGCAGGGCGGGCTCGTCGATGATCTTCACCGTGGCGGCGCCGAGCATGGTCGGTACGGCGAGGAAAAAGGAGAACTCTGCCGCGGTTTTACGGCCGACACCCATCGCCAGCGCGCCCATGATCGTCGCCCCTGAACGGCTGGTGCCCGGAACCATCGCGAGGCACTGGACCAGCCCGATGCTGATCGAGGCTTTCCATGACAGCGCGGCAACGCCGGTATCGGCCCGCGCCGGGATGATTCTTTCCAGTATCAGGATGGCGATGCCGCCGATCACGAGCGCCGTGGCGACGATCAGCGGGCTGGTCAGCATGGCGTCGATGGCATCCTTTGCCATCAGGCCGATTACAGCCGCCGGAAGGAAGCCGAGCAGGATGTTGCGCACGAAGCGTACCGATTCCGGATCCCACCGGAGCAGACCCATCCCCATCGTCCAGAAGGTGGTCCAGTAGCTCACCACCACGGCGAGGATCGCGCCGAGCTGAATAACGATATTGAATTGGCGCCATTCTTCGGGGTCATAGCCGAAAAATCCCTGCGCCAGGATCAGGTGCCCGGTCGAGGATATCGGCAGGAATTCGGTAAACCCTTCAAGAATACCGAGCAGGAAGGCGGTGATTGTGTTGTCCATGGCTGCGAGCCTCAAAGGCCAAGGGGCGGCCAAGTCAAGAAACTTGACCGCCCCCAGCTGTTTTTATCCTGCGACGGGTCTGCACTTCCTACCAGATGCGGACCCGCTGTTCAGGCGGCAGGTAAAGCGCGTGCTCGGGCGTGACGCCAAAGGCTTCGTACCATTCTTCCATGTTCCGGACGACGCCATTGGTGCGATATTCCTCGGGACTGTGGCTGTCGGTCCGCAAGCGCTGGCGATAGTTCTCCTCGCGTTGTTGCGAACGCCAGACCTGCGCCCAGGCGATGAAAAAGCGCTGATCGCCGGTCAGTCCGTCGATCACCGGCACGTCCTCGCCCGCTGTCGCCAGCTTGTAGGCGCGATAGGCGAGACTGAGCCCACCGAGATCACCGATATTCTCGCCCAGCGTATAGCGCCCGTTGACGCAGGTCTTGCCATTATCGAGCGGGCAGAAAGCGTTGTACTGCTCGACCAGAGCATCGCCGCGCTTGTCGAAATTGCCGCGATCGGCATCGGTCCACCAATTCCGGAGCGCTCCCGTGGCATCGTATTTTGAACCCTGATCGTCGAACCCGTGCCCGATCTCGTGCCCGATCACCCCGCCGATCGCACCGTAATTGACCGCCGGATCGTTGGTCAGCGCAAAGAACGGCTGCTGCAGGATAGCCGCCGGAAATACGATCTCGTTCTTGGTCGGATTGTAATAGGCATTGACCGTCTGCGGTAGCATGAACCATTCGGTCCGGTCGATCGGCTGGCCCAGCTTTGCGACGTTGTCTGCCTGCGCCCAGGCCTCGGCCGCAATCTCGTTGGCGAGCGGGTTGTCGGCGCTCACCTCGAGGCCGGGATAGGTTTCCAGATTGTCGCGATAGCCGATCTTGGGATCGAAGCTGTCGAGTTTGGCCAGCGCCTGCTGTTTTGTCGCATCGCCCATCCACTCGATCTCGTCGATCGACTGCGCGACGGCCTTGCGCAGATTCTCGACCAGGTCTTCCATCGCTGCCTTGTTCTCGGGCGGGAAATAGCGTGCGACATAGGACTTGCCGATCAGTTCGCCGAGGCCGCCTTCGACGGCGCTGATGGCACGTTTCCAGCGCGGGCGCTGTTCAGGGGTACCGCGCAGCAGCTTGCCGTAGAATTCGAACTGCGCGGTGTCGTACTTGACTGGCAACAGGTGCGAACGATCAGACAGGAACTGCTTGATCGACCACGCTTGCAGGGTCGACACCGGCATTTCGTTCAGCAATGCCATCATACCCGGCATCCCGGTGCCGATCTTGGCCAGCGTTTCTTTGCTCAATCCAAGCTCGGCGGCTTTTTCATCGCTCGGCGGCATGGTGGCAACAACGAAGATTGGCGACTTGTCGAGGCCGATGGTCCCCAGCATGTCGGCCACCGGCAGATCGCCGGCCATGCCCTTGAGTTCGGCCATCGTCACCGCATTGTAGGTCAGGTCGCGGTTGCGCTGGATCGTACGGTCCCAGCTGATGTGGCGGGCTATGCGGTCTTCGAGATTATAAACAGCGGCGGCAGCGGCAGCGGGATCAGCATAGCCTGCGGCCTCCAGCAGCAGCGCCATGTAGTCACGGTAAGCGGCCTGGATTTCCTGGCCCTTCTCGCTGGTGTCGAGATAATAATCGCGGTCGGGCAATCCGAGGCCATCGAAGCCGAGATAAGCGACATATCGGTCGGGCTGCTTGGCATCGACATTGACGAAGCCGCCGAGCGGGCTGGCATAGCCGGGCTTGGCCCATAGCGCGGCGAGCTGGTCGAGCGTGGTCGCCGTCGCCAGTGCATTGAGATAGGGCCGCACCGGCGCGAGGCCAGCGGCATTGATAGCATCAGTATCGAGAAAAGCGTCGTGGAACTGGACAATGCGCCGCTCGTCGGCGGTCAGCGCAGCAGGGTCTTTTGCCACCAGTTCATCGAGCAGTGCCTTGACGTCGGTCGTCGATTTCTCGCGCAGCAGGTTGAATGCACCGAAGCGGCTGAATTCGGCCGGCAGCGGATTGGCGTCGAGCCACTCCTGATTGACGTAGGCGAAAAAGTCGTCGCCCGGATTGATGCTGTCGGACAGCAATTCGCTATCGACCCCCCAGGTGCCGAAACTCATTGTCGGCGTGCGCTCCTCCTGAAGGTAATTGGCCTGATTGGGATCGGTTTCCCCGCTCTGCGCGACGGCAGGCGAAGCAAGGACAAGCGCAAGCGCGCTCGCGGAAATGGCGAAAGCAGTACGGATCATGGGAGAGCCCCCTCTCGATGCAGGCTATTCCGGAGCGACCTTCCGGGATTTCTGCCCCCTGCCATAGCCAGTTTCCGGGAAATTCGCAGTCATTGGTCGGATGGAGAAGCGTTTGGTCGAAAAAGTTTTCGCGCGCCTGCGCCAAGGATCTCAGTCGGCGACTGGCTGGACCGCGTCGAATTGCAATTGCGCAAGGCGGGCATAAAGGCCGCCGGCCCGGCTGAGTTCGCGATGCGTTCCTTGCTCGATTATACGGCCATCCTCCATCACCACGATGCGGTCGGCCGCGCGAACTGTCGCCAGCCGGTGCGCGATGACGAGCGTGGTCCGGTCACGCATCAGATGGTCGAGCGCGTCCTGCACCAGTCGCTCGCTTTCGGCATCGAGCGCGCTGGTTGCCTCGTCCAGCAAAAGGATCGGCGCATCGCGCAGAATCGCCCTGGCGATAGCGATGCGCTGCTGCTGCCCACCTGAAAGCCGGGTGCCATCCTCGCCGAGGAAGGTGTCGAGTCCGTCAGGCAGGCGGCGCAGAAACTCATCGGCATGGGCGGCGCGGGCCGCCTCCCAGATCTGCTCGTCACTCGCGTCCCAATTGCCGTATCGCAGGTTGTCGCGGGCATCGGCGCTGAACAGCACGCCATCCTGGGGCACGAAGGCAATCCGCTCGCGGACTTCGTGCGGGTCGACTTGAACCAGCGGGATGCCGTCGAGCCGGACCGTGCCGGCCTGCGGATCGTAGAACCGCTCGGCGAGTTGGAAGATGGTTGATTTGCCCGCGCCCGACGGACCGACGATGGCGACCGTTTCTCCCGGCTCGACCTCAAGCGTGAAGTCGCGCAGCGCGGCGTGTTCAGGCCTGGTCGGATAGCGGAAAGTGACATTGCGGAACGACAGGCTGCCGCGGGCCGGCTTGGGCAATGACTGCGGCCGGGCCGGAACCGCGATCTGCGGCTCGGCGCTCAACAGTTCGTTGAGACGACTGGCGGCCCCGGCACCGCGCAGCAGGTCACCGTAAACTTCGGTCAGCGCCCCGAACGCACCGGCGACAAGTCCGCCGGTGATGACAAATGCGGCGATCGTGCCACCCGATATGTCGCCTTCGCTTACGCCAACCGCACCGCGCCACATCAGCAGGGTGATAGAGCCGAAGATCAACAGGATGATGACCGAAGTCATGGCCGCGCGTAGCAGGATACGCCGCTTGGCCACGGTGAAGATGCTCTCCACCGCTTCACCGAACCGGGTAGTTTCACGACCCTGCTGGTTGAAAGACTGGACGATCTTCATTGCGGAGAGCACTTCAGTGACCATCGCGCCGACATCGGCGACCCGGTCCTGGCTGGTGCGCGAGACATTGCGCAGCCGCCGCCCGAAAACAGTGATCGGGATGACCACCGCTGGAATGACCAACGCCATCCCCATC
This sequence comes from Sphingomonadaceae bacterium, assembly GCA_004282995.1. Classification (GTDB taxonomy): domain Bacteria; phylum Pseudomonadota; class Alphaproteobacteria; order Sphingomonadales; family Sphingomonadaceae; genus Parerythrobacter. The sequence continues at coordinate 605 of SHLU01000146.1, read as the reverse complement.
GTCAGCGAAGGTGCGAGGTAGAACAGGTAGATCGTGCCACCGATGGCCATCAGCACATTGCGCAGCGCCACCGAAACCGTCGTGCCGACGACCTGTTCGATGATGGAAGTGTCGCTGGTCATCCGGCTGGAGATTTCCTTGGGACTGTTCTCCTCGTAAAATCCCGGTTCCTGCCGCAGCAGATTGGCGTGGACCTTGAGCCTGATGTCGGCGACCACCCGCTCCCCGATCCAGCTTACAAAATAGAAGCGAAGCGCGGTGCCGATGGCGAGCACGCCGACAATCAGGAACAGGTAGCGGAACCAGCGGCCGATATCGCCGGCATCACCGCCGGCCCCAAAGCCGTTGTCGATAATCAACTTGAAGCCAGCCGGGATTGCCAGGGTCGCACCGGCAGTGATGAACAGCGCCAGGACTGCCATGGCTACCTTGTCAGGGTATTTGGCCGCTTCGGCATAAATCATCCGTAGCGGTCCAAGAGAACGACGCTTGGGCGGAGCGTTCTCGTCGGGTTCGCCCTCGAACAGACGCTGGGGCGGGGCCGGTGCGAGCACCTCCTCCGCCGCCCGCATCCGGCGATTCACGGCCGCGTCAAGCGCTTCTTC
>SHLU01000145.1 GCA_004282995.1 Sphingomonadaceae bacterium | reverse complement strand
GAGCATTTCCTCTTCGGTCAGCTCCTTGGCTTCGGATTCGACCATCATCACCGCGTCCTGCGTGGCGGCGACGACGAGGTCGAGGCGACCTTCTTCGTCGAGCGCGTTCGCAAGGCTCGGGTTGAGTTCGTATTCGCCATTGCGGAAGCCGACGCGTGCAGCGCCGATCGGGCCCATGAAGGGCACGCCCGAAATGGTGAGCGCGGCCGATGCGGCAATCATCGCAACGATATCGGGCTCGGTCTCGCCGTCAAACGAGAGAACCTGGCAGATGACGTTGATTTCGTTGTAGAAGCCTTCGGGGAAGAGCGGACGCACGGGGCGGTCGATCAGGCGCGAAGTCAGCGTTTCCTTCTCCGTGGCGCGGCCTTCGCGCTTGAAGAAGCCACCCGGGATACGGCCCGCGGCGGAGAATTTTTCCTGGTAGTGAACGGTCAGCGGGAAGAAATCCTGGCCTTCCTTGACGCTCTTGGCGGCGGTCACGGCGCAGAGCACCACGGTTTCGCCATAGGTGGCCAGCACGGCGCCGTCTGCCTGACGGGCGATCTGACCGGTTTCGAGAGTGAGGGTTTTTCCGCCCCATTCAATCGATACGGTTTTCTTGTCGAACATGTATTTTCCTTATGACCCGCACGGCCTGATTGCGGTGCGGGGCCTACAGTGCCGGGTGTACCGTCCCGGTCCGGTTCGGGGCATTCCATCTGCCCCCTTGATACTCCCGCACCGAATTGCGCAGGAGGCCAAATAGCAAGAGGGGCGACCTTTTGGCCGCCCCTCCGAGAAACTCTTACTTACGAAGACCCAGCTTCGCGATCAGGGCGTTGTAGCGCTCCACATCCTTCTTTTTGAGATAGGCGAGGAGGTTACGGCGCTTGTTGACCATCATGAGCAGACCACGACGCGAGTGGTTGTCCTTGTGATTGGCCTTGAAGTGATCGGTGAGGTTGCGAATACGCTCGGTGAGGATTGCGACCTGGACTTCCGGCGAACCGGTGTCGCCCTTGCCCTGTCCGTGATCCTTCATGATTTCAGCTTTACGCTCGGTGGTAACCGACATTCATTCTACTCCGCGACATCCGGTAGGTTGAAACCCCTGACGACCTTGGCCGTCCCGCTAACGAGTTCCATCAATGCCACCGGGGTATTTCCCAGCCTGGCCAGATGAAGCCCGTCGCTTTGGGGCAGTTCCGACAATACCCGGCCCTGGCGGACCGCCTGCGCGCTGTCGGGGTCGAGGTGAAGGACCGGGATGTCGTCCAGTCCAGCCTCTAGCGGCAGGAGAAGGTTTTCAATGGCCGCGCCCTTAGCGATTTCCTCGCACTTGTCCAGCGAAATCGCCTGATTTTCGAGGAAGGGGCCGGCCTTGATGCGCCTGAGATAGGTTACATGTCCCAGGCTTCCAAGCGCGCGTGCGATATCCCGTGCAAGCGAGCGGATGTATGTGCCCTTCGAGACATGGGCGAGGAGCGTGGCGCTGCCATCCTCGGCACTTTCTATCTCGAGCGAGTGAATGGTCGTGGCACGCAACTTCATCTCGACCTGCTCGCCCGCCCGTGCACGGTCATAGGCGCGCTTGCCGTCGATCTTGATTGCCGAATAGGCAGGTGGCGCCTGCTCGATAGCACCGGTGAATTGCGGGAGGACAGCCTCCAGCTGACCGCGGGTGGGCAGACGGTCAGAACGCTCTACAACCTCGCCTTCGGTATCGAGCGTATCGGTCTCTTCGCCGAACTTGATCGTGAAGACGTATATCTTGCTCGCATCGAGCATGCGGCCCGCCAGCTTGGTCGCCTCGCCCAACGCGATGGGCAGGACCCCTTCGGCCAGCGGGTCGAGCGTACCGCCATGACCGACCTTGGTCTTCTTGTAGCCACCCTGCCTGAGCACGCGCTTGACCATGCCCACCGCCTGCGTCGAGCCGAGACCGCGCGGCTTGTCGAGCAGCAGCCAGCCATGGGGTGCGGGTTTGGTCCGTTCGGTCATGCGATGAAGCGCGCGATGCTGTCAGCAAGCGAATAGAACAGGCCGGACAGCCACTGGACCGGCGGATAGACCGTTTTCTCGATCCAGCCCGCATTGGGAAAGGCCCATGTCGCCGCGATCAAGACCAGGAACATCAGCATGCCGAGAGCCTGCAGGCGTTGCCAATGCGCAGCCCAGCTACGCGGCAGGAGGCCGCCAACGATGTGCGAGCCGTCGAAAGGCGGGATCGGCAGCAGGTTGAACAGAGCAAGGAAGGCGTTGATCACGATGAACATCGAAAACGCAGTCACCAGCCACTCCGGCATGGCCACGCCCCAATTGATCGCCAGTCCTGCGACGATGCCGAACACCAGCGCGCCGATAAGCGAGAGGACGATATTCGTACCCGGCCCGGCGGCGGCAACGGCCATCATGCCGTAGCGCGGATTGCGCAGTTCCTTGGCGACGACCGGCACCGGCTTGGCCCAGCCGAAGATGGGCCCTCCCAGCAGGGCAAGGGCGCCCGGTACCAGCAGCGTGCCGACCGGATCCACATGCTTGATGGGATTGAGCGACAAACGCCCCTTGTCGCGCGCGGTGGTGTCGCCAAGCGCGAGCGCGGTCCAACCATGCGCCACCTCGTGAAACACGATCGCCACGATCAGGCAGGGCACGAGGATCAGGGCAAGGGTTAGCGTATCGAGCATTGCAGCTATGTAGGGACGGCTTAGGGGCTGCGCACCCCTTTAGCCTTCCAGCGCCTCGCAGAAATGCCTGCGGCACATGGCGACATAGCGGTCGTTGCCGCCGATCTCGGTCTGGGCGCCTTCGCTGACCGCCTTGCCATTGGCATCGACGCGCAGGTTCATGGTCGCCTTGCGGCCGCAATCGCACACGGCCTTCATCTCGACCAGAGCATCGGCAATACCGAGAAGCGCGGCAGATCCGGGAAACAGCTCGCCCTGGAAGTCGGTCCGCAAACCATAGCAGAGGACGGGAATGCCCGCCCTGTCTGCGAGCCGCGCCAGCTGCCACACCTGCTCCTGCGTCAGGAATTGCGCCTCATCCACCAGGACACATGCCAGTTCGCTCTCCGCGTGCTCGCCAAGCACATGCGCTTCGATGTCGGTGTCGGGCTCATAACGATGCGCATCGCTGGCAAGGCCGATGCGGCTGGAGATCGCTCCGAAGCCGGGCCTGTCGTCCAGCGCCGCGGTCCACAGCGACACCTTCATCCCGCGCTCGCCATAATTGAACGCGGTCTGCAGGAGCGTCGAACTCTTACCCGCATTCATGCTGGCATAGTAGAAATAGAGCTTGGCCATGCTCAGGGCCTAGCCTGTGCCGCAGGGGCTGTTAAGGAGACTGTCAGACAGGATTGGGGATGACGCTCCAACCGAAGTGATACGACAAGACAGGGACGATCCATGGCAGAGGCGAATACGGCGCAGAATGCGCAGACCGGGATTCTCGGTTGGGTAGAACGGACGGGTAACAAGCTGCCCGATCCCGTCTTTATCTTCTTCTACCTCATTATTGCATTGGTGATCGTTTCGATCATCGCCGCGATGACCGGCGTTTCGGCGCTCCACCCGACTGCCATCGACGAAAGCACCGGCGCTGCCCTGCGTATCGATGCCGTCAGCCTGTTGTCTCCCGACAATATCCAGCGCCTCTGGGTCGAAATGCCCAAGACCTTCACGCACTTCCACCCGCTCGGATACGTGCTGGTGGTGATGCTGGGGGCAGGTGTCGCAGAACGCTCGGGCTTCTTTGCCGCGGGCATGTCCAAGGCCGTGAAGAGCGCACCGACCGCCCTGCTAACACCAGTAGTCGCGCTGGTCGCCATGATCGGAAACCACGCAGCCGACGCCGGTTACGTGGTGCTCATCCCGCTTGCAGGCATCCTCTTCGCTGCAGCCGGACGCCATCCGCTCGCCGGCATCGCGGCCGCTTTCGCCGGTGTTTCCGGGGGTTTCTCGGCCAATATCTCGCCCGGCCAGCTCGACGCCCTGCTCTTCGGTATCACCGAGGAAGCCGTGGGTGCCAGCGCGCTCGACCCCAGCTGGACCGCGAACATCGCCGGCAACTGGTATTTCATCGCCGCAATGACGTTCCTCTACCTGCCGATCATCTGGTATGTGACCGACAAGATCATCGAGCCGCGCCTCGGCGCATGGACCGGCGGTGCGACAGCCGGTGTAGAAGCCGGTGACACGCCTGCCGATCCTGCCGCGAACGACGAAGCGCTGGCCTCCAAGGGCCTGCGCCACGCAGGTCTTGCCGCACTGTTCGTGATCGGCTTGTGGCTAGTGATGGTTTTCGCCCCCGGCACTCCGCTGATCGACGAGGCTGCATGCGACGCAGTGCCTGCTGCCGACTGTTCGATCCACGCGCAGCTGCGCCCGCTCTACCAGTCGCTGGTAGCAGGCTTCTTCCTGCTCTTCCTGTTGACCGGCTGGGCCTATGGCCGCGCCACCGGCACGATCAAGAACCACCGCGACCTCGTGAACATGATGGCCGAGAGCATGAAGGACATGGGTTATTACCTCGTCCTCGCCTTTGCCGCCGCGCATTTCGTGGCGATGTTCGGCTGGTCCAATCTCGGCCTGATCACCGCGGTCCATGGCGCTGCCGGTATCGAAAGCACCGGCCTGCCACTGCCGCTGGTCCTCGGCCTGATGGTGATTTTCGCAGGTATCCTGAACCTCTTCGTGGGTTCGGCATCGGCGAAGTGGGCGCTGCTCGCCCCGATCCTCGTGCCGATGCTCATGCTGCTCGGCATCAGTCCCGAAGGTGCGACCGCCGCCTACCGCGTAGGTGACAGTGCGACCAACATCATCACGCCGCTGATGGTCTACTTCCCGCTGATCCTGGTTTTCGCGCAGCGCTGGGTGAAGGACTTCGGTCTCGGTAGCCTGACCGCGATGATGCTGCCCTACTCGGTATGGCTGCTCATCTCGGGCGTCTTGCTGATTGTGGGCTGGTTCTACCTCGGCATCCCGCTGGGTCCCGACGCACCGGTAGGGTACACCCTGCCGGGCGCCGCCGGATAGGACCTATTCTTCGTCCTCGAGGTCGCGTGCGACCTTGGGGTCGGAGAGCAGCTGCTCGATGCGGCCCGCCTCGTCGAAGCTTTCGTCGGGCTGGAACGCGAGCTTGGGCGCGAATTTCAGGCCCAACCGCTTGGCGACTTCCTTCTGGAAGAAGGCCGTATTCGTGCGCAAAGCCTTGAGCACCGCTGCCTCGTCCTGTCCCAGCAGGGGTTTCACATAGGCTTTCGCATTGCGAAGGTCGGGCGTCATGCGGACTTCGGTCACGGCGATATTCGACGCACGCAGCACATCGTCATGCGCTTCGCCGCGCGCGAGCAGTTCGGACAAGATGTGCCGGACTCGCTCGCCTACCTTCAGGACGCGAACGGATTGCTGTTCGGGGGTGGATAGGTTGCGGGCCATCAGTCTGCCATCTTTCCTAGAATACGTTTGAGCGAGTTCATGTTGCGGGCCGTCCCCTTGCAGCGCAACCGCCGTTCAAGAACCTTGTTCGACAGGTCCGATACGCCAACTCCGTGCACATAGTCGAGGCACAGGACGCGATTACCCAGCGCCAGCCTCTCGCTGCCCTTCGTGCAGTGTTCTTGGATAAGCGCGTCGACTGCCGCAGTATCGGGTTGCTGGCTCAGGAAGATCGAATGCACCATCTTGTCCGAGCCGTGTTCGGGGCCCGTTCCATGAAAGGGGTTTTCCGTTATCGCGGCCTGCACCTCGTCGCGCGAACGGACCATGGCGCAGGATTTGAAAGCGAAACGCTGCTGGACCACGCTTTCGAGTTCGATCTCGATCAGCGCCGGGTCACGGTCATCGGTGAAGATCACGTTCCCGCTGGCCGCGACGGTCTCGACATCGGAATATCCGGCATCGGCAAGAGCCGCCTTGAGATCGACCATCTTGATCCGGTTGCCGCCGATATTGATACTGCCCAGAAGCGCAAGATAGCGCGTCATTGCGTCAGCCTTCGCCCATTACCGGCCGCGGGGTCGGTAAGGCCGTGCT
>SHLU01000144.1 GCA_004282995.1 Sphingomonadaceae bacterium | reverse complement strand
ATGAGCCAGTTCGTGCGCGACGCCCGTATCGCTCAGATTTACGAAGGCACTAATGGAATCCAGGCGATGGATCTGTGCGGTCGCAAGCTGGCGCAGAATGGCGGTGCTGCGATCCAGGCTTTCTTCAAGATGGTTGGCGAGGATATCGCCGAGGCCAAGGGCGACGAAACACTCGCCCCGTTTGCAGAGAAGCTCGAGAAGGCTCTGGGCGAGCACCAGGCCGCGACCATGTGGTTCATGCAGAATGCGATGCAGAACCCCAACCACCTGGGCGCTGGCGCGCATCACTACATGCATATCATGGGCATCGTAACGCTTGGCCTGATGTGGTTGCGGATGGCCAAGGTCGCCAAGGCGACGCTCGCAGGTTCGCCAGAAGATCCCGCGTTCTACGAAGCCAAGCTGGCCACTGCGCGCTATTACATGGATCGCTATCTGCCAGATGCAGGCGCGCTTCGTCGCAAGCTGGAAAGCGGTTCGGACAGTATGATGGCGCTGGGCGAGGACGCTTTCGCTACCGCCGCCTGACCCCAACTCCGATTGGTGGATGAAACAGAAAGGCCCGGGTCCCGCACCCGGGCCTTCTTTGCGTCGGCGGTATGAACCTCAAGCCTCCGGCAGAAAGTCCGGTACTGAAAGATAGCGTTCGCCGGTATCGTAGTTAAAGCCGAGTATGCGCGCCCCGGCATCGAGCTCGGGCAACTTTTTGGCGATAGCCGCCAGCGTGGCCCCGGACGAGATACCCACCAGTATGCCTTCCTCCGAGGCTGCGCGGCGAGCCATGTCCTTGGCTGCCTCGGCATCGACCTGGATGGCACCGTCGATCGACTGGGTGTGAAGATTGCCGGGAATGAAGCCGGCGCCGATGCCCTGGATCGGATGCGGGCCGGGCTGGCCGCCGCTGATCACCGGCGAAAGTTCGGGCTCTACGCCATAGGCCTTCAGCCCGCTCCAGTGCCGTTTCAGTTCCTCGGCGCAACCGGTCAGATGGCCACCAGTGCCGACGCCGGTAATCATCACGTCGATCGGACTATCGCGGAAATCCTCCAGGATCTCCTTGGCCGTGGTGCGGACATGGACTTTCCAGTTGCTGTCATTGTCGAATTGGCTTGGCATCCATGCGCCCTCGGTCTGCGCGACCAGCTCGCTCGCGCGCTCGATGGCGCCTTTCATTCCCTTGGCCTTGTCGGTCAGGTCGAAGCTCGCTCCATAGGCCAGCATCAGCCGCCGCCGTTCGATGCTCATGCTCTCGGGCATGACGAGGATGAGTTTGTATCCCTTTACCGCTGCAACCATGGCGAGGCCGATGCCGGTATTGCCGCTGGTCGGCTCTATTATCGTGCCGCCGGGCTTGAGCGCGCCGGTTTTCTCCGCATCCTCGATCATGGATAACGCGATCCGGTCCTTGATCGAACCGCCCGGATTGGCGCGTTCCGATTTCACCCAGACTTCGTGATCGGGAAACAGCTTCGACAGGCGAATATGCGGGGTATTGCCGATAGTGTGCAGGATGTTGTCGGCTTTCATGACGCGCTCCTCGTGATCTTGTCAGTCTCTGTATCTAGCAATTCGTCGGGCGGATCAAAGGTCCGCGTAGTTCGCAGGACCGGAAACAACCGGCTCCACAAGGCTACCGTGGCGATAGCGCCGATGCCGCCAGCCACCACTGCCGCCACAGGCCCGCCCACGCTGGCGAGGAAGCCGGAGAACGCGTCGCCGCCTTCATTCGACGCACCGATGGTCAGCAGTGATACGCTCGACACCCTGCCGCGCTTGTCATCGGGGGTGTGTAGCTGGATCAGCGACTGCCGGATATAAACGCTGAACATGTCTGCCGCGCCGACAATGAACAGCATCGCAAGGCTCAGCGGCATCGAGCGCGACAGTCCGAATATGATAGTGGCGAGCCCGAACAGCGCGACCGACCACAACATCTTTGGCCCAACCTGCGTCCTGAGCGGGCGGAAGCTGAAGAACAGCGCGGTCAATGCTGCACCAATGGCCGGGGCCATGGCAAGCTGACTTAGTCCGGTAGCCCCAACCTGCAGTATGTCGCGGGCATAAACGGGGAAAAGCGCTGTTGCCCCCGCAAGGAACACTGCAAACAGGTCCAGCGTGATCGCCCCAAGGACCATCTTGTTATGACCTACATAGCGCAACCCATCGACGATTTGGCCGATCGGGCGTTGATCCTTGCGCACCGGTGGCTGCGGGACGTGACCGACAAAGCCGAGCGCGATGATCGAGAGCGCGAACAACGTGGTCGCCACCCCATATGGCAAGGCCGGGTCGATGACATAAAGGTACCCGCCCAGCGCCGGCCCCATGATCATCCCGACCTGCCAGGCGATACTCGACAAGGCGATGGCGTTGGGCAGGATCGCCCTGGGTACCAGATTGGGGGCAAGGGCCGACAGTGCCGGACCTGCAAACGCCCGGGCAATGCCCAGCAGGACCGCGACGGCGAATAGCCATGGCAAAGAGATTTCGTCGGTGTAGGTCGCCCACGCGAGGAGCCCTGCGCAGACGAGCTGTAGGGCGACGGTGACACGTCCAATCAGCCGGCGGTCGAACCTGTCGGCCGCCAGGCCCACAAAGGGTGTCAGCACGAACAGTGGCAGGAACTGGAACAGTCCTATCAGGGCAAGCTGTCCAGATGCCCCGGGCACGCTCATCCCGGCATCGCGGGCGAGATTATACGTCTGCCACCCGATAATCAGCAGCATGGAATATTGCGCCAAGGTCATTGCCAGGCGGCTCAGCCAATAGGCGCGAAAATTCGGTACCCGGAATGGATGACGGGGGGGCAGGGGTGTCTGGCTCACCCACAGTCCATGGCAGCCGATGTGCTGCTAGGGAAGCAGCTTCCCGCTATCAAACACGCAAGTTGGACTTGCGGCTTTGAGGTCAGCGCGGACGGCGCAGGCGCGGATTGGGCTGCAGTTCGTCAATGATGGAAATGAAGTCGTCGAGCCGAATAATCCGCTCGAACTGGAAACCGGCACGGTGTTCGCGAACCCAGATGCAATAGGCCTCGATACGACCGATGATCGGTACGCGAATAATAACCCGGTCTCCGCGTTCGACGTCGCTTGCATCGTCGACCATGAAGCCGTGCGCGGACAGGTTGCTGATGTGGAGGCTCATGTCACCGTGCACGTGGTGCTCGGCAATGACAGGGAAGTCCACGGGGTGACGGGTCGCGCGGCGCTGATCGGTTACAGTGAGCTGGGCTCCACTAGGCATGATGCACGACCCTCCATATTCTGTGCGTGGAAGCGTTTATGCCGTGAAAAGGCTGATTTTCGGTTAATCTGCATTGTCCCGAAATGGCACAAAACCACCGGTTTTCGGGGGTTTAGTAGATTAGCGAACGAGCAGACCGTGCTTCTTCTTACCGAGGCTCAGCTTGATCTCGCCGCCATCTTCCACGAGCAGCAGGAGACCCGGGTCGCTTGCTGGCTCGCCATCCAGCCTGACAGCGCCTTCGGCGATCTTGCGCTTTGCTTCGCCGTTGGACTGGGTAAATCCGATAGCGCTCAGCGCAGCCGGAAGAGTCATCCCTTCGGCACCGAGGGACAATGTCGGTAAGTCCTCGCCAGCACCGCCGCCGGCAAAGGTCTGTGACGCGGTGGCCTCGGCAGATTGCGCAGCCTCCCGCCCACGCACAAGGGCGGTGACTTCATTGGCCAGGATGGTCTTGGCTTCGTTGATCTGCGATCCTTCGAGAGTTTCGAGCCGGGCGATTTCTTCCAGCGGCAGATCGGTGAACAGGCGCAGGAACCGGCCTACGTCGCGGTCATCTACATTGCGCCAATATTGCCAGAAGTCGTATGCTGGAAGCTGATCCTCGTTGAGCCAGACCGCGCCCGCGGCGGTCTTGCCCATCTTCGCTCCGTCAGCCGTCGTCAGCAGCGGTGTGGTGAGGCCAAAAAGCGATGCCCCGTCCATTCTGCGGCCAAGCTCAACACCGTTGACGATATTGCCCCATTGGTCGCTACCGCCCATCTGCAGCCGCACGTCCATTTCCTTTGCCAGGTGGCGAAAGTCATAGCCTTGCAGGATCATGTAATTGAATTCGAGGAAGGTCATCGGTCGCTCGCGTTCAAGGCGCAACCGCACCGAATCGAAGCTCAACATCCGGTTGACGGTAAAGTGCGTACCCACTTCCTGCAGCAGCTCGATATAGCCGAGCTGACCGAGCCAATCGTGATTATTGACCATCACCGCGTCTGTCGGCCCGTCGCCAAAGTTCAGCAGCTTTTCGAAGACCTTGCGAATACCGGCAATATTCGCCTCGATTGCCTCATCGGTCAGCATCTTGCGGCTTTCGTCACGACCCGATGGGTCGCCGATCCGGGTGGTACCGCCACCCATCAGCACGATCGGCTTGTGCCCCGCCTGCTGCATCCGGCGCAGCATCATGATCTGCACCAGCGAGCCGATATGGAGCGAGGGCGCAGTTGCATCGAAACCGATATAGCCAGGGACCACCTGCCTTGCAGCCAGAGCGTCGAGCCCTTCGGCATCGGTGGCCTGGTGGATATAACCGCGTTCGTCGAGGACGCGCAGGAGATCGGATTTATATTCGCTCATAGGGCGCGGCCATTAGCAGCGGGGGGCAGCGGCTCCAAGTGGCTTGCGACCACCGCATTGCTCGGCAATAGCGGCACACATGCAAGAGCTCGTCCTTCATTCCGATTGCGCGGCCGGACCGATCCGGCGCGTCCTCGCAAAAGTCGAACCCTCAGCCGGAGGTTGCAGCGCTGTTTTTCGCCTTGAGGGGGATCTGAGACGCATCAAGATTCCGGTCAGTGCAGACAGCGAGCGGACCGACAATTTGTGGAAGACAACCTGCTTCGAAATTTTCTGGCAGCGGGTGGGAGAGAGCGCCTACCGCGAGTTCAACCTCAGTCCCTCGTCACGCTGGGCTGCCTATGATTTCGATGACTTCCGCCACAACGCCCGCAATGCCCCGGTCGATGCTATCGCCATCGCGAGCAATCACTCGGATGACCGCCTGACCCTTGAAGCGAAGATCGCGGCAGATTTACCGCTTCCTGCCCAGGTCGCGCTCAATGCGATCGTCGAGGACCAGGCGGGCAATCTGCAATACTGGGCGCTGGCGTTCGCGGCCGGAAAGCCGGAGTTCCATAGCGAAGTCTGCCGAAACTTGACCCTGGAGACGCAAGCATGAAATTCGGGATCGATCGCCTGCTGGCCGAACCGGACCTTCGTAAACCGCTTGAAGGCAAGCGCGTCGCGCTTGTGGCCCACCCGGCCTCGGTCACTGAAGACCTGACTCACAGCCTCGATGCGCTGATCGCTGCCGGCGTCAAAATCACCAGCGCGTTCGGCCCGCAGCATGGGCTGAAGGGCGACAAGCAGGATAATATGATTGAAACCGGCGACGAGATCGATCCGGTCTACAATATCCCCGTATTCAGTCTTTATGGCGAGGTCCGCCGTCCCACCGAGCAGATGATGTCGAGCGCGGATGTGTTCCTGTTCGACCTGCAGGACCTGGGTTGCCGAATCTACACCTTCGTCACCACGCTGCTTTATCTACTCGAGGAAGCCGCGAGCCACGGCAAGAGTGTCTGGGTGCTCGACCGGCCAAATCCGGCTGGGCGTCCTGTCGAGGGCACATTGCTGGTGCCAGGCCATGAAAGCTTCGTCGGTGCCGCCGCCATGCCGATGCGACACGGACTTACGTTGGGTGAGATGGGCCAATGGTTCATCCGGCACTTCGATCTCGACGTGGATTATCGCATCATCGACATGCATCACTGGTTACCAGAAGCTGCACCAGGACATGGCTGGCCAGATAGCCGCATCTGGATCAATCCCAGCCCCAATGCCGCCAGCCTCAACATGGCGCGGGCCTATGCTGGCACGGTCATGCTGGAAGGCGCCACGCTAAGCGAGGGGAGGGGCACTACGCGGCCGTTGGAGGTGCTGTTCGGCGCCCCTGATATCGACGCCAAGACTGTTCACGCGGAAATGCAGCGTATCTCTCCTGGCTGGCTGGCAGGTTGCGCCTTGCGCGAATGCTGGTTCGAGCCGACCTTCCACAAGCACGCAGGCCA
>SHLU01000014.1 GCA_004282995.1 Sphingomonadaceae bacterium | reverse complement strand
GCTGGAGGTTGTCGGGGGCCGATCCGACCAGTTGGATATAGGTTTCGCGCGCGAGGATCAGCGCGGCTTGCGCATTGCGGAAATCGGCCTGCGCCTGCGCCAGTCGCGATTGTGACTGAGCCACGTCGGTCCGGGTCAGGTCGCCGATCTCGAAACGATCACGTGTAGCCTCGAGGTTCACCGCCAGAACCTGCACCTGGTTGGCGTTGAGCGCCACCAGCGCCTGGTCACGCAGCACGTTCATATAGGCGCTGACAATCTGCGTGAAAACAAAGCTTTCCGTTCCCCGCAGCCCGGCACGACCGGCTGCGACCCGTTCCTTTGCAGCCCGCACCCCGTTCTTGACCGCACCACCGGCATAGAGCGGCACGGACAGGTCGGGGCCAACCGTGAACAGGCGCTCGGTCGGGGCGAAGGAGTTGGGCGATGGCTTGACGAATTCGATATACTGCCCGGTCGCGGTTACATTCGGCGCACCGGGCGCGCGCTGGATATTGACGTTCTCGTCCTCGGCGCGCTGGTTGGCGCGCGCTGCCTGCAAGGTCGGATTGGTCTGGTAGGCCTCGACCAGAGCTTCGCGCAAGGTATCGGCCTGGGCCGGAGCCGCGGCGAGCATGACCGTGCCCGCCAGTGCGGCATTCCTGAACGCGGCCCGCGACATGTTCAGAAGGCCCAGCTCTTCGGTGTGTCGAAGACAGACAGGCGGGGCAGGGCGATGTCCTCGACCCGTCGGAATGCAACCTCCTTGCCCGTGCGCCGGCCGATCGCGAGCGAAGTCACGCCTTCTTGCGCGAGACCGGTAACAACACGGCCGTCGTCACCCAGCCGCTTTGCCAGCGCAGGCGGCAGTGCCTCGATTGCGCCATCGATCAGGATCAGATCGAAAGCGCCGCGCTTCTTGCCGGCGGCGGCCTCTTCGGGGCTGATAACGGTCATCTTGCCCACCAGGGGCTCGACCAGCGCGGCGAGGTAGCCGTTGGAATTGTCGACCACCAGCGCGTTTTCTTCGGGTCGTGGCGCAGCGAGCGCCAGCATCTTTCCGTGCGAGACCGGTTGCGCCAAGGTTCCGCCATCGGGCAGCGCGATCGAGCGGTCCATGTAACAAAAGCCGTGCGCTTCGGACGGCACGTAGTGTTCGCGCGGAACGCTGGCCATGCGCTGGAGAATGACGGGCGTGTTCACGCCGCTGGTGCGCAATTGCGAAACGATCATTGCCTTGCGGGCGGCGGCAAAGTCATGCGGGCGAGTGGCGGTGTCGATCATGATCCCTCGGTTGGCAGGCTGTATTACAATAATAACACAGTTCGTCAATTGCCGCTTTAATGGCATGGTGCCCATGGGCCAAGTGCTTTCGGGCCAAGTGCTTTGACGCGTGCCACTCGCGGAGCCTATGGGCGCACGGTGCATGTTGGGATATTCGGGCCAACAGGCATGCCCGGTTCTACGAGAAGGAGTATCGCTTCGATGAGCGACATGGTGATTATCCGCGAAGCCGACCTGATCGAAAGCGTCGCCGATGCGCTGCAATTCATCTCCTACTACCATCCGATGGATTATATCCGCGCTCTGGGCGACGCCTATGAGGTCGAGCAGGGCGAGGCAGCGAAGGATGCCATTGCGCAAATCCTGACCAACAGCAGGATGTGCGCCGAGGGCCATCGCCCGATTTGCCAGGATACCGGTATCGTCAATGTCTTCATCCGCTGGGGACAGAACTGCCGCCTCGAATCGAGCCAGAGCCTGCAGGAAGTGGTCGATGAGGGGGTCCGCCGGGCCTATAACCACCCCGAGAACAAGCTGCGCGCGTCGATCCTGGCCGATCCCGCCTTCACCCGTCGCAACACGCGCGACAACACGCCCAGCGTGCTTTCGGTGGAAATGGTGCCGGGCGACCGTGTCGAAATCGATGTCGCTGCAAAGGGTGGCGGCAGCGAGAACAAGTCCAAGTTCAAGATGATGAACCCGTCGGACAATATCGTCGACTGGGTGGTCGAACAGCTGCCGTCGATGGGCGCGGGCTGGTGCCCGCCTGGAATGCTCGGCATTGGTATCGGCGGCACGGCCGAACACTGCATGAGGCTGGCCAAGCTGAGCCTGATGGAACCGATCGATATGGCGCAGCTGAAAGCGCGCGGGGCGCAGACCGATATCGAAAAGTTGCGGATCGACATCTTCGATGCGGTCAATGCCGAAGGCATCGGCGCGCAGGGGCTGGGCGGACTATCCACCGTACTCGACGTCAAGATTCTCGATGCGCCGTGTCATGCCGCCGGAAAACCCGTGGGCATGATTCCCAATTGCGCCGCCACCCGCCATGCCCATTTCACGCTCGACGGATCTGGCCCGGCCTATCTCGAACAACCCGATCTCGACCAGTGGCCCAAGGTCAACTGGCAGCCCGACGCCGCCGCCAAGCGTGTCGATCTCGACAATCTGACGCAGGAAGAGGTCAACAGCTGGGAGCATGGCGACCGGCTGCTGCTCTCGGGCAAGATGCTGACCGGGCGCGATGCTGCGCACAAGCGGATCCAGGACAGGATCGAGCGCGGCGAGGAACTGCCGGTCGATTTCCGCGGGCGCGCCATCTATTACGTCGGCCCGGTCGACCCGGTGATGGGCGAAGTGGTCGGCCCGGCCGGCCCCACCACCGCAACCCGCATGGATCGCTTCACCGAGATGATGCTCGACCAGGGGCTGCTGGCAATGATCGGCAAGGCCGAGCGCGGTCAGGACGCGGTCGAGGTGATCAGCCGTTTCAAGGTCGCCTATCTGATGGCAACGGGGGGCGCAGCCTATCTGGTCGCTCGCGCGATCAAGGAATCGAAGGTCGTCGGCTTCGAAGATCTCGGGATGGAGGCGATCTACGAGTTCACCGTCAAGGATATGCCGGTCACGGTCGCGGTCGATGCGCGCGGCAACAACGTTCACACGCTTGCACCAGCCAAATGGAAGAAGCGGATCGCCGACGAGCACCTGTTGCAACGCGGCTAGCGGCGAAAGGCATAGGCTGCTCGACCAAAGACCCAGCCGCTTCGACCACGGTTATGGCTTTGCTCGCCTTTGTCGGGCTAGACGCTGTAATCACAATATGATTGCAACTGATACCTCATCGCAGCCCAAGGCCGTGCGGCTCCCGTTCCGGTATGTCGCCGGTTCGATCCTCGGACTGTGGGCAGTCTATTTCCTGCTGATCACCGCACGCGGCCAGTTGATGGGGATGGAGCTCGACGCGGATCTGCTCTGGCGGCGCGGGGCAGTGTGTCTCGTGGGTATCGCGCTGACTTTCGTCATGTGGATCATCCTGCGGTTGTTCGACAACGCCAAGACGTGGCTCAAGATCGTCGTTGCCCTGATCATTGCTCTGCCAGCTGCGGTGATGATCGCCCAGGTCAACCAGACATTGTTCGCTGCAGTCGAAGACAAGATGTACAAGAAGTTTGCCGACGAGCGCGGGGTCAGCCTGCGGCGCGACGAGGCAGGCAATTTGCTGGTCGAGATACCGCAACCGCGCGATTGGCGGGTTACCGAGGACGAAGAAGCCGCCACCGAGGGCGGGGAGGACCAGCCGCCGGTCTATACCTTCACCTTGGAGAAGGCGAAGGAGGGTTATGCCCGCTGGCTGCCGCTCGTAGATGCCGCACTCAGCCGCTATTACCTGTTGCTGACCTGGGCCGCGCTCTATCTCGCCATGCTGGCAGGCGCGCTGGCCCGCGCAGCCGAGCGACGCGGAGAACGGTTCCGCACCGCTGCCAAGGCGGCAGAGCTGCGTTCCCTGCGCTACCAGGTCAATCCGCATTTCCTCTTCAACACGCTCAACTCGCTGTCTTCGCTGGTGATGACCGGCAAGAGCGAGCGGGCCGAGGAGATGATCCAGGCAATGAGCAATTTCTATCGCCACAGCCTGGCCGACGATACGACCGCCGATGTGCCGCTGGTCGACGAGTTCGAGTTGCAGAAACACTATCTCGACATCGAGAAACTGCGCTTCCCCGAGCGGCTCAAGGTCGAATTCATCCTGCCTCGCCAGCTCGAATCGTGCCGCGTGCCGGGGATGATCCTGCAGCCGCTGATCGAGAACGCGGTCAAATACGGCGTCGCGCCGGTCAGCCGACCGGTCAGGATCACCATCAGCGCAGACGAGGAATTCGACCGGCTGGTGATCCGTGTAGCAGATGACGGGCCGGGGGTGCCCAAGGGAACCAGGCACGGCTTCGGAATCGGCCTCGCCAATGTGAAGGACCGGATCGAAGCCCGGTTCGGGCGCGATGCCGCGATCGCCGCCGGCCCGGTCGAGGATGGTTATGTTTCCGAGCTGCGTCTGCCGCTGCAGCGAAAGGCCGAGCATTGAGTGAAGATACCCCCGCACTTCGCACCTTGATCGTCGACGACGAACCGCTGGCGGTCGAGCGCATGCAGGTGATATGCGCCAAGCTCCCCGCCCTGAACGTGGTCGGCACTGCCAGCGATGGCGAGGCCGCTTTGCGCCTGGTCGAAGCGCTTGCCCCTGACCTGGTCCTGCTGGATATGACCATGCCGGGTCTCGACGGGTTGGAAGTCGCGCGCAGGCTGGCCCAGCACGAGCAGCGCCCTGCAATCATCTTTGTCACCGCGCATGATCATTTCGCGGTCGAAGCCTTCGATACCGACGCGGTCGATTATGTTCTCAAGCCGGTGGCGCAAGAGCGGCTAGCCCGCGCCATTGATAGGGCCGTGGCTCGGCGTGGCGAGACGCGCAGCAAGACCGAGAGCGAGTGGCTGCGCGAACTATGGGTTCCGCACCGCAGCGAACTCATCCGCATCGAGACCTCGCAAGTGTCGCGCATCGACGCCGAACGCGACTACGTTCGGCTCTATGTCAGCACCGGCGACCAGCAGCGGACCTACCTGCTGTTGCAAACCATCGCCGGGCTCGAACAAAGGCTGGATCCCGACCAGTTCATCCGGATTCACCGCTCGACCATCCTGCGCAAGGACGGCATTCGCGGCTTGCGCCATGACGGGCTCGGCGTGTGGTCGGTTGAACTGGAGGATGGCGAGGCGCTGCGGATCGGGCGGACTTACCTGCCCAAGGTCAAGGCAATGGCTGGTCGCTGACACAGCTTCGCCATTCGGCGACCCGGAACACCTGGTTTCTCACTAAACAAAACCCCGAGCCGGGGGACTGTATCCGGCTCGGGGCTCCGCGACTGACCTTTCCTAGGTGCAGTCCCGGGATGGCTGGGGGTTGGGGGCGCAGCCTGTGGTCAAAGGAATACACCGCGCCAGATGTTGTCGCCGCCAGCCATCGACTACACGCGTCATCGCACCGACAAATGCACCGTGTTCTGACAAGATGGCCACGACGCCGGACGAACTGCCATTGGCAATCGATGAAGGAATACGCCACATAAGACGAATGGCCGTGATCGCTATTTTCATGCTGGGAATCGCCAATTTCGCGCTCCACCGCGCGGTGCTGGAGAGCAACCACCCCCTGCTCGGGCAATCGGCCTGGTTCACCACCATGCTGGGCGGCAAGGCTACGCTAGTGCTCGAATTCATTGTGCTGATCGCAGCAATGGCGCTGAGCAGGCTCGACTATAGCGCAGCAGTCTGGGCCTATGCTGCCTATTCCGGCCTCAATGGCTTTGCCGCGTGGCTGATCCTGAGCGGACGGGTATAACCGTTTGGCCCGGTCGGCAGATTTACGGAACAACCCCCGTCGTCGCGATTTGGCATGCTTGATGGATGCACGTTTCATCTTGGTAGTGAACGCCAGAAGCGGAAGTTTCGACGAGGATACGGTCGAAACAATCCTTGCCACGGCTGGAGAGCACGGCCTTGGCCCGGTGGCGCAGCTTTCGATTCCTGACGATGCGTGCCCTTGCGCCCAGGACCTGCCTGACGACGCCGTTCTGGCGATCTATGCCGGGGACGGCACGTGCAACAGTGTCATCGCGGGGCTCGACGGCTGGGATGGCTCGGTGCTGATATTGCCGGGGGGCACGATGAACCTCGCGAGCAAGCGGATGCACGGCGAAGCAGGATGGGAGAATATCCTCGGCCGGTTTGCCCGGGGCGAAGCGCGCACGACCCGCGGCCCCCTTATCCGGACACCGCATGGCAATGCCGTGGCCGGGGTCATGGCAGGACCGGGGGCCACCTGGAACGAGGTGCGCGAGGCCATGCGCGATCGCGACCTGCCGGGCATGGCTCGCCGGGCGGTTGAAGCTTTTCGCGCTACCGATGATGGAGCCAACATCGTGCTCGATCTGGCACCGCTCGACCGCATCGAAGGATACCCGATGATAGAGGCGCTGGCTGACGAAAGTGGTCTTGAGATCAATGCCTATCACGCCGACGACGCCGGTGAATTCGCGATCGGGCTCGGCGCGTTGCTGTTACGCCATTTCCGCAGCGGTCCACATGATAGTGCGATAACGCAGGAGAGCGTTCGCATCCGTTCTGTCGACGGTCTGCCGATCGGCTTGTTGCTCGATGGCGAACCCGTGCCGGCATCACCTGAAATGGAATTGTCACTGGTTGCGAGCAAGGTCGATCTGTTAACGACGCGCCAAGATGACTGACACAACGCTGCTATTCCACCTTTCCGATATTCATTTCGGGCTCGAGGACAACCAGGCGCTCGACTGGGTGCAACAGGAAATCGCCGAGCGAAACCCGGCCGCGGTTGCCATTACGGGCGATCTGACCATGCGCGCGCGACACCGGGAGTTCGTTGCCGCGACACACTGGATTACCCGTCTGGGCGTGCCGGTCACGGTCGAGGTCGGCAATCACGACTTGCCCTATTTCAACCCGGTCGAGCGATTCTTTACGCCCTACCGACGATTTCGCGGTATGGCCGACCTGGTCGAGCGCGAGATCGACCTGCCTGGCATCGCCATTGTCCCGCTCAAGACGGCGGTTCGCGCGCAGCCCCGGCTCAACTGGTCGAAGGGATGGGTCACAGACGCAGCCTTGCGCAAATGCCTGGCCGCTATTGATGCCTTGCCCGAGCGGACCCAGGCGCTGGTGGCGGTGCATCACCCGCTTCGCGAGGTTGGGACCGAGGGCACTGCGCTGACGCGCAATGGCAGCAAGGCGCTGAGCGAATTGGCCAAGCGCCCGGTTGCTGCCGTGATTAGCGGGCATGTCCACGATGCTTTCGATATTATCGAACAAACCGCAAATGGCCCGGTTCGCATGATCGGTGCTGGCACATTGTCCAAACGCACGCGGTCGACCCCGCCGAGCTTCAACGAGTTGAGCTGGGACGGGCAGGAACTGACAGTGCGCGTCCGCAATCTCGAAGATGTCGACACACACGACATGATGATCGAGGATGTGCCTGAGGATGCGACTCCGCCGCGCCATCCGGGCGAGCCGGTGGCCCCGGTGCGGCAGGTTCCGCGGACAGATCCGCCCAAGCACTGAGCAGAACGAAAAAGGGCGACCCCGCAGGGCCGCCCTTTCGGTAATCGATGGTTCGTAAAGCTTAGCGCTTCGAGAACTGGAAGCTACGGCGAGCCTTGGCCCGACCATACTTCTTACGCTCGACCACGCGGCTGTCGCGGGTCAGGAAGCCAGCCGCCTTGACGGTGGCGCGCAGTTCCGGCTCGTACTTGCTGAGAGCTTGCGAAATGCCGTGCTTCACCGCACCGGCCTGGCCCGACAGGCCGCCGCCGCGAACGGTGGCGATCACGTCATACTGACCTTCGCGATCAGTGATGGCAAAAGGCTGGTTGATGATCAGACGCAGGGTCGGACGAGCGAAATAGGTTTCCTGGTCGCGGCCATTGACCGTGACCTTGCCCTTGCCCGGCTTGATCCAGACGCGGGCAACCGCGTCCTTACGGCGGCCGGTCGCATAGGCGCGGCCTTCCTTGTCCAGTTCCTGCTCACGCAGCGGCGCGGTGCTGACAGCGATCGCTGCAGCGTCACCTTGGGGTGCATCGCCGGCGATGTCGCCGAGATCGGCGAGGTCGGAGACCTTTTCGGCCTTCTTTTCCTCTGCCGGCTTTTCTTCGGCTTCGGTCTTCTTCGCCTTGCTGTCATCAGCCTTGGCTTCTTCCGCCGGAGCGTCGGCCTTGGGGGCTTTGGTTTCCGGAGTTTCGTTTGCCGGAGTTTCGGCAGCGTTCTCTTCGGGTTTCTTTTCGTCGGCCATTACGCGGTGACCTTGTTCTTGCGGTTCATGGAAGCAACGTCGAGCACGGCGGGCTTCTGCCCGTCATGCGGGTGCTCGGTGCCGGAATAGATGTGCAGCGCCCTCATCTGGTCGCGGCCCAGGGGACCGCGCGGGATCATGCGCTGGATCGCTTTTTCAAGGACACGCTCGGGAAAACGACCTTCGAGAACCTTCTCGGGGGTGGTTTCCTTGATGCCGCCAGGGTGGCCGGTGTGCTTGTAATAGATCTTGTCGGACATCTTCTTGCCGGTGAACTTCACCTTGTCGGCATTGATGATGATGACATGGTCACCGCAATCGACATGCGGGGTGTAGCTCGGCTTATGCTTGCCGCGCAGGAGATTGGCGACGATCGCTGCGAGGCGACCGACAACCAGGTTCTCGGCATCGATAATGTGCCAGTTCTTTTCGACTTCGGCCGGCTTGATCGACCGGGTCGCTTTGGTAAGCGCCTTCATGGCTGGTCTCGTTCCTTAGTGTTCCGATTGCTGCGGAGCCAGACCGGAGTCTCGAGCCGCAGTCAGCAGTCGCGAATCCTTGCCTTGCGCAAGCCTCGCTCTGGCGGCGCCAAATGGTCGCAAAACCTGCCCAAGTCAAGCGATAGTGCGGGTTACAGCGGAGGTAAAATAATACCTTGAGCTAATCGATGGGCCCCAAGCCGCCCAGCCATGCAGCAGTGGCATGACCGGGAGCATCGCATTTCCAGCCCAGCACGGCAGGTGTTTCATAGGGATGCAATGCCTCGATCCTGGCGACTGCGCGAACCAGCAGTGCGGCATCGGTCTTGAACAGGACACCGATCTCGCGGCCCTCGCCTCGCTCGCCTTCCCATTCATAAAGCGCTTCGACCTCGCCCAGCAGGTTGGCGCAGGCGATCAGTTTCTCGTCGAGCAACTGCCTGGCAACGGTGCGCGCCGACTTGCGATCGGGGAACGGGGCGTAGATCAGCGCGCTCATGCCACAGTCTTTCGCGCCGTGCCGACTGCATGTGCCGCCCATGCGGTGGCAATGACGAGCAAAGCCCCGGTCAGCTGGTGCGCCACCGCGATCCACAGTTTGACGCCGGTCAGCACGGTGGCGATGCCGAGCAGGACCATGATGCCGAAGGCAGAATGAACCGCGACAGAGGCGCGCCGGTCAAACGGGCGAACGCGGCGGGCCAGCCAGATGAGCACGGCTACTGCAACCCACGCCCACCACCGATGGAGGAAGTGCAACAGATAGGGATCATGGGTCATCGCCCACCAAAGCCCCCGCGAACTGTCGAACTCGGGCACCAGCCGGCCTTGCATCAGCGGCCAGCTATCTGAGGCCAGCCCGGCATTGAGCCCTGCGACCCACGCGCCCAGCAATAATTGCACGAACAGGATCAGTCCCGCGACCGTCGCCACCCAGCTGAGCCGTGCCGGACGGGCATCGGGCACCCGCGCAAGTCTGCGCAAATCGAGCGCTGTCCATACCAGCCCTGCCAGCGTGAACAGGGCGGTGAGAAGGTGAACCGATAGCCAGAAGTGGCTGACATCGGTCATCTCACCGCTCAGGCCGGAGCGAACCATCATCCAACCGAATGTGCCCTGCAGCCCGCCCAGCGCCAGCAAGGCGAGCAAGCGCGGCTTGTAGCCTGGCGGGATCATGCCGCGGATCCAGAACCAGGCCAGCGGCAACGCGAAAGCGAGGCCGATCAGCCGCCCGAGCAGCCGATGGAACCATTCCCAGAAGAAGATGAACTTGAAATCGGCCAGCGTCATGCCAGCCGGCCCAGCCTCGAACCGATATTCGGGCGTGGCGCGATATAGTTCGAACTCGGCCTGCCAGGCCTGCTCGGTCAGCGGCGGCAGGGTCCCGGTAACAGGCTGCCACTGGGTGATCGACAAACCCGACTCGGTCAGGCGGGTAATCCCGCCGATTACGACGATAATGACAACCATCGCCGCCACGACCCAGAGCCAGCGGGCGAGCGCCAAGGGTGCAGCTCTTGCTGCGATGGGCGAGGTCAGATCAGCGGGTCGAGTGGCCATGCCCCTCCATTGGTCGCGCCGGCCCCCCGATTCAAGCCGGATTGGTGCAACAACACTTGCGAAAAGATATACCATAACATAAATGATGCGCATGGTTCAGCAGCTGATTTCACTGCGGTCACGAATCGACCGGGCCGGCATCCTCCTGTCAGGATTGTGCCTGGCGCATTGTCTTGCCAGCATTACCGTGGTGGCAGCGCTGGGGCTGGGCGGACAGTGGCTGCTTGCACCAGAAATCCACCGCTGGGGGTTAGCGCTTGCGGTCATCATTGCCGGCATCGCCATCGGCTGGGGCGCGATCAAGCACCAGCATCGGATGCCTTTCGTGGTGGCGATGACGGGGCTGAGCTTCATGGGCGGCGCGCTGGCTGCTCCCCACGGCGTTTATGAGGCATTACTGACGGTGATCGGAGTAGCGCTGGTGTCGCTTGGTCACATACTGAACTTGCGCCACGCGCATTGACCGCTATCTCGCTCGCCATGAGCGAAGCTATTTCCGTGACCATCAATGGTGAAAGCCGCCGCACCAATGCCCGCATGATTGCGGAGTTGGTGCGCGAACTCGATCTCGTGCCGGAAAAGGTCGCGGTCGAACACAATGGCGCGATTGCCCCGCGCGCGCAGCTGGCGGACATCGCGCTGGCCGAAGGCGATGTGCTGGAAATTGTCCATTTCGTCGGCGGCGGACAGAATGACGACAGCTGGACCGTGGCGGGCCGGACATTTCGTTCGCGGCTGATCGTGGGCACCGGCAAATACAAGGATTTCCAGCAGAATGCCGCGGCAGTCGAGGCCGCAGGGGCCGAAATCGTCACTGTCGCTGTTCGCCGGGTCAATGTCAGCAATCCCGACGCGCCGATGCTGACCGATTTCATTGACCCCAACAAGGTCACCTACCTCCCCAACACCGCCGGCTGCTTCACTGCCGAGGATGCCATCCGCACCTTGCGGCTGGCCCGCGAGGCCGGTGGATGGGATCTCGTCAAGCTCGAGGTGTTGGGCGAGGCACGCACGCTCTATCCCAACATGGTCGAAACCATCCGCGCTTGCGAAGTGCTGGCCAAGGAAGGCTTTGCGCCGATGGTCTATTGCACCGACGATCCGATCGCGGCGAAGCAGCTGGAAGATGCGGGCGCGGTCGCGATCATGCCACTGGGCGCGCCGATCGGCTCGGGATTGGGGATCCAGAACCGCGTCACCATCCGCCTGATAGTTGAAGGGGCGAGCGTACCGGTCCTTGTCGATGCCGGTGTCGGCACTGCCAGCGATGCTGCCGTGGCGATGGAACTGGGCTGCGACGGCGTGTTGATGAATACCGCGATCGCCGAGGCGAAGGACCCGCTGCGGATGGCAAGAGCGATGAAACTGGCAGTCGAAGCAGGCCGCGATGCCTATCTCGCGGGGCGCATGGGGCGGCGCAAATATGCCGATCCCTCCAGCCCTCTGGCAGGCCTGATCTGACCGTCGCTGGCGTAGCGCGCCTCATCGCAAACCGCGGAACTTATATCGCCCTAAACGCTTGATTTCCCGAGCCGATCATCTGTCGACTCGCCGTTCGGCACCCCCACCGGCCGTGCGGCTCCCCGAAGACAGGAGAACTTGAAATGGGCGAATTGAAAGACAAGGCCAAAGGTATGGCCAACGAAGCCAGCGGCAATGTGAAGCAGCATTCGTCGGATCCCGAAACCCGTTCAGAAGGCCGCGCACAGGAACGCAAGGGCGAGGCCCAGCAGGCCAAGGGCGAAGCCAAGGGTGCGATGGGCAACAAGATCTGACGCATCATTCCCCCCTTCCAAATGCTCGGGGCCGCAGCGATGCGGCCCCTTTTTTGCGCACCCCGCAGAATTCTTCAGCCGTCACCTAACCGGTTGTTAACCATCTTGAGCGACATTCTCTGTGCAACAAGGGAATGCAAGCAATGGCTACCACCGGCATCCAGTCTCTCAGCATCGCGGAAATGCGCGAATTTGCCAGCTTCACCGCCTGCGAGCAGCGCTACATCCGGCGCAGTCTCGACATCGGGCTCGGCCGGTGCGACGCATTCAAGGTCTGGGCTCGCGATGCCGACGAGAATGTCGCCATCCGCAGCCAGTATGTCGCCTACCAGGAACTCAAGCCGCTGCGCGAGGAGCTGACCCATGTTGCTCCCGGCGACCGGGTCGATGGATTGCTTGGCACACTCATTCATGTCGCCGCCTTTGATCTCGGGCAGGACAAGCTCGAAGGGTTCAGCGCCTTTCGCTTTCTCTACGAGCGTCTGCTCGGTGCGCATGCCCGACCCTGGTTGCCAAGCGCCTTCGTTGCCGCGGCAGCCCTGCCTGTCATTCGCCCGGAACGGCGCAAGATATTACTGCAATCGGTCAGCGAAGCCGCCGCCACTGCCCCTGGCTGGAGCGAGCAGGAGCCAACCTTCTACCCTGAATTCATCGCCACCGAGGCTGCCTGACACCTCGCCATGACGACTGATAGCGAAGCGTTATGCGCGGTCGCCCAATGGCGTGGACGCTGTTTGAACAAGTTTGCTCGGGCCGAACGCGCCGTCGGTTTGACGATGGAAAAGGTGGTTGAAACGTACTCCGAGAGAAAACTCAGGCATCTGGCTGGGCAGAGATTCGCCGACTTGGAGGACGTTGCGCGATCGGCTGGCGGCACTCCCAGGCAACTCAACGCGCTTGGAAACGCTTTGCAGCAATGGAAAGAAATCGAGAAGCGCCGCCAATTCTTGGCACATGGTGTCGTTGCCATTTCGCATAACGACAACGGCGCATGGACCGTGCTGTTCGATATCGTCGTTTACCGCTCCAACGAGCCGATTGCAGACCGCTGGGCTGTGCAGGAGGGCGAGGCAGCAGAATTTGAACGTGAGCTCGGAGCGGCCTTCGAGATTCTAAGTTCCCAGCTGAGTCAATTCCGCCGACGGCTTGTCGCCTAACGCCGATACAAACCATCGAGTCGGTCCTGATAGCGCTGCCGGATCACGTGGCGGCGGATCTTCATGCTCGGCGTCATTTCCTCGTTTTCGATCGTGAAGGCCTCGTCGGCGAAGGCGAAGCCACGCACTTTCTCGATCACCGACAGGTCGACATTGGTACGGTCGATCGCGGCGCGCACGGCACTTCGGAACTCGGGCAGTTCCTGCAATTCTTTCAGATCGAACTTCTTGCCGTGGGCATTGGCCCACTCGAGGGCCCATTCGGCCTCGGGCACGATCAGCCCGACGATATAGGGCCGCCTGTCGCCAGCCACCATCGCCTGTCCGATTTCCGGCTGCAACGTCAGCATGCCCTCGATCTTCTGCGGGGCGATGTTGTCACCCTTGTCGTTGACGATCATGTCTTTCTTGCGGTCAGTGATGACAATCCGCCCGGCTTCGTCGAAATGGCCGATATCACCGGTGTGGAGCCAGCCGTCTTTCAGCACGCGGCGCGTCTCGGCCTCGTTCTGCCAGTAACCGTGCATCACCAGTTCGCCCTGGACCAGCAGTTCGCCATCCTCGGCGATGCGCACCTCGACGCCGGTCATCGGCGGGCCGACCGTATCCATTCGGAGCCCGGCGGCAGGCCGATTGCAGCTGATCACCGGTCCAGCCTCGGTCTGGCCATAGCCTTGCAGCATGGTCAGGCCCATCGATTCGAAGAAGATGCCGACATCGGGATTGAGCGGCGCTCCGCCTGAAACCATCGCCTTTATCCGCCCCCCGAACCGTTTGCGTATCTTGGGACGCAGGGTTCGTTCGAGGACTACGTCCATCGGCTTGTCGAGCACGCGCGACTTGCCATTGGCACGCCGCTCGCCAATCTCCAGCGCCTTGTCCATCAGGTAATTGGCGGCACCGCCCTGCTTGGACACCTGCTTCATGATGCGGGTGCGGAGCACTTCGAACAGGCGCGGGACGACAACCATGATAGTTGGCCGCGTCTCCTCGATATTGCTGGCCAGTTTCTCCAGCCCTTCCGAGTAATAGATTTGCGCGCCAGCCCCGATCGGCAGGAATTGCCCGCCGGAATGTTCATAGGCGTGGCTGAGCGGCAGGAACGACAGGAAGCGTTCGTCTTCGTCGAGCCCGAAATCATTGGCGAGAATCTCGGCTGCGCCCTTCACGTTGCACAGGATCGCGCCGTGGTGCTGCATGACGCCGCGCGGAGCTCCGCCGGTGCCGCTGGTATATATGATGCAGGCGGTAGCATCGCGGCCGATGCGCTCGAGCCGCGCGTCGACAGCTGCGCGCGCCTCGACCGGGTCACCTTCAAGAAGGTCCGCCCAGCGATGTACGGTTTCGCCTCCGGCGGCCTGGTGTGGGCGGATCGAATCGATGGCGATGACGTGTTCGGCAATCCCGGTCCGCATGATCGCCGGCAGCAGCGGATCGGACAGCTTCTCGTTCGAAACGATCACTGCCTTGGCGCCCGAATTGTCGAGGATGTGCATGTGATCGCGCTGGGTATTGGTGGTGTAGGCGGGCACGGTAATGCAGCCGGCAGCCATGATCGCCAGATCGGCGATGCACCATTCGGGCCGGTTCTCGCTCACCAGCATCACGCGCTCACCGTCCTGGAGACCGATTGCGCGCAGGGATTCGGCGAGGACACTGACCTGCTCTGCGACCTCGCGCCAGCTCTGGGTGGTCCAATTGCCGTCCCGCTTGGCACCAAGGAATGGACGGTCGCCGTGTTCATCGGCTCGTTTGAAGAAAAGCTCGACGAGATTCTGCGTGGTATCGAAATCGCTCAATTGCACGAAAACCTGCTCCTGCTCCCACCGGGAACTCTCGCCCGCCACATTCGCGACCATGGCAAAGCCCCTAATGTCGCCGGGTGTAGGGCGTGCGCGCGATAGCGGCAAGCGCGAGAATCCCGCGCTTCAGTTGTCTTTGGTCGTCGCCAGAAGCGGCACCAGGCGGGGATCGAAGGCGGCCTTCCATCCCTGGGCCGTCCGCATCGCGCCGTTGGTCCGGAACAGGAAGCCCGAGGCTACGACTTGTTCATGTCCCAGTGCCTGCAATTGCGGAATGGACTTGGCGAGCCAGCTTCCCTCCTCGACGATAAGCCGGTCACCGAAACTCATGATCATTGGCAGGGCCAGCGCGTCTTCCAGTCCGAGTCCGAAATCAATCACCCCGATAATGCTCCGGGCGGTCTGGATCGGAATGGTCGGGCCCCCGGCCGCGCCAAGCGCGAGCAGCGGCTTGCCCGCCGGATCGTAGACAATCGTCGGCGCCATCGAACTGCGCGGCCGCTTGCCACCTTCAACCCTATTGGCAACTGGCCGGCCATGCTCTGCCGGAGCGAAACTGAAATCGGTCAATTCGTTGTTGAGGTAAAAGCCGCCATACATGTGGCCTGAACCGAACGCGCCCTCGATCGTGGTGGTGTAGCTCACCATGGTACCATCAGCGCCGATGGCGACCAGGTGCGAAGTGCCACTTTCAGGGAAGGCTTCGCCCACTGCCCGCGCCTGCGGAGCACCGGGCGGGCGACCTGGCGCCACTTCGTTCAGCCGCCGCGCGGGATCGATCAGCTGAGACCGGGTCAAGAGATACGCGGGATCAACCAGCCCATCAGTGGGGACTTCGACGAAATCGGCATCGCCGATGTAAAGTTCGCGGTCGGCATAGGCGAGGCGCTGCGCTTCGACGAACAGGTGCCAGGCCGTGATCGACTGCGGACCCAGCGCGGCCAGATCGAACCTTTCCAACTGCTCCAGGATTTGCAGCACCGCCACCCCGCCCGAGGACGGCGGACCCATCCCGCACACCTTGTAGCCGCGATAGTCGCCGCAGACGGGCCGCCGCATCTTGGCCTCGTATCCGGTGATGTCGGCAGAAGTCATCCGGGCTTCGCCGGGCGTGGCAGCGGCAACCCGGGAGGCGAGTCCTTGCGCAAAAGACCCGCGATAGAAGGCGTCGGGTCCCCCGCTGGCAATCTGTTCGAGCGAATTGGCAAGCTCGACCTGCACGATTCGAGTGCCCACGGCTCTTGGAGTATCACTACCGGCATAAAAGGTTGCTTTGCCCGCTTCGGTCAGACCGGCGCGATGGGCATATCCGTCGAGCGACTGATTGAGCCGCTCATTGACAGTGAACCCTTCCCGGGCGAGCCGGATGGCAGGCTCGAAAAGCATTGCCCAGGGCAGCTTGCCGTGCGCGTCATGGGCGAGTTTTGCGACCGCGATATTGCCGGGCACCCCGATGCTGAGCCCGGTGAGCACGACGTCGCCGAAGGGCAGGCCATTGCCTTGGGCATCGAGGAACCAGTCGGGCTTTGCCGCAGCCGGTGCAGTTTCGCGTCCATCATAGGTGACGACGTCTCCGGCGGGCGTGCCGTGCACGATAAATCCGCCGCCGCCGATGCCGGAACTTTGTGGCTCCACCACTGTCAGTGCGATCATTGTCGCGATGGCAGCGTCAGTGGCGCTGCCGCCCTGGGCCAGCATCGCTTCGCCCGCCGCAGTGGCTCGCGGATCTGCCGAGGCGACGGCTCCGGTAAACGGCTGAGCGGATGGGGCCGGACCGGACTGGATCACGGACGGAGCAGCGGGAGAGAGCGCGGCTGGAGCGCAGGCACCCAGCGCGAGGGCGCCGCTGGCGACAAGGAAGCTACGGAACATCATGCCTGTCTGCTATTCGCTTCCAACTGCCTGTTCAATCGAAGCCATGCCGTGCTCACGCAATTTGCGGGCCAAGCCGCGTGCGATTGTCCGCCCCAGGCCGGGGCCCTCGTAGACCATGGCCGAATAGAGCTGGACCAGGCTGGCCCCGGCCCGGATCCGCTCCCATGCATCGTCGACCGAGGCGATACCGCCGACCCCGATCAACGGCAACGCGCCGCCGGTGGCCTGGCGGAAATCGCGCAGGCGTTGCAAAGCGAGCGGCTTCAGCGGCGCGCCCGAAAGCCCCCCGGCCTCGTCCTTCTCGCGAGAGCGCAGCGGAGGACGGGCGATGGTCGTATTGGCGACGATCAGGGCCCCCAGACCCTTGTCGATTGCCAGTCGGGCGATAGCGTCGATGTCGCCGGGCTCCAGGTCGGGTGCGACCTTGAGGAACAGCGGCGGTCCATCTGCTCCGCGCGCACCGAGCACGGCATCGAGCAGGCCAGCCAGGGCCGCTGGATCCTGCAAAGCGCGCAGGCCGGGGGTGTTGGGACTGGAAATATTCGCTGTCAGGTAGGAAGCGTAGGGCGCCATGCGGCGGGTCATCTCGGCATAATCGGCGACGCGATCGGCCGAATCCTTGTTGGCGCCGATATTGATGCCCAGCACGCCAGATCGCTTTCGCCTTGCCAGCCGCGCCTCTGCAACTTCGGCACCGGCATTGTTGAAACCCATCCGGTTGATCACTGCCCGGTCGCGAGCCAGCCGGAACAGCCGCGGCTTTGGATTGCCTGTCTGCGGCCGCGGCGTGATCGATCCGACCTCCACGAAACCGAATCCGAGCCGCAACAAGGCGTCGGGCACTTCGGCATCCTTGTCATAGCCCGCCGCGACCCCGACCGGATTGGGAAAGTGCACGCCTGCTACCTCGATCGACAACGATTTGTCGGGCGAAGCCGGCGGAGGGAGAGGGGCTAGCTTGAGCCCCTCGATCGAGAGCCGATGCGCCCGTTCGGGGTCGAGCGCATGGATGAGGGGGCGAATAAGCGGGAAAATCATGACGCGGCCGTATGCATTCCGCGAACCCAACTGTCGAGCGGACAGCGACATGCTCCAACTTTGCGAAAATTGCGTCAGACGGACGTCACTGTAATTTCGCGAAATTCGGGACATGTCGTTTTCATACAATCTTCGGTAGCTGAATTTTGCTAACACCCTCCTGCGACCCGAAGGGCTCGAGGCAGCAATGCAACGAGTTCCTCAACTTCAGAGGCGGTCCCGTTATGCGGGGCCGCCCTTTTTTTGTGCAATTTCCGAGGCAAGCAGCTAGGCCCCGCTGTAACAAGGAGAGCATGCATGAAAGTCGTCGCCCCGTTTTGTTTGACGGTATCGATCCTCGCGCTGGCCGGCTGCGCCGCAGTCCAGAACGATGAAATCGCAGTTAAGACTGCGACTCAAGCTGTGTCAGAGCGAGACGGCTTCAAGATAGAGGCCGGGACCAGCATCGACAGATTTTTCGTCGCCTATGACGAAGCCGACCTGGCGCTGTCACCGATGTCCAAGGCCTATCGCGGCATTCGTGACGAAGATTACGGGCGCTGGGGAGATTTTTCGGACGCGGGCGAACGCGCTCAATATTTGCTGTTGCAAACCGCGGCGCAGGAAATGCGCGAGAGCTACGATCTGGCCACCCTGTCGCAGGAGGACGCGCTCTCCTACCGGCTGTTTGATTCGATGGCGAAGCGCAGCGAATCGCTCTGGCCGTTTCGTGACCACGGCTATCTGTTCAACCAGATGACCGGGGCTCAGAGCCGGCTGCCGGCATTCCTCATCGGTATCCACCAGGTCTCCAACGTCGACCAGGCGCACGACTATGTTAGCCGTGTCGAAGGGCTGGGCGAGGTCTTGCGCACTCTAACCGCCGAATCGAACGACCGGGCCGAGCGCGGGATCATGCCGCCCGACTGGGTCTATCCGTACGTGATTTCGGATATCGAGAATCTTCTTTCGGCTGAAAGCGACAACGCGATCATCGAGGACTTCGGCACCAAGGTCAAAGGGCTGGACATCGATGATGCCGCCAAGGCCGATCTGGAAATGCAGGTCGATCTCGCCTGGACCGATACGGCGCGCCCGGCCTTCGAAAACCTGCTGGCCGAGATGAAGCGCCAGCAGGCGATCGCGCCGACCGAGGACGGCATCTGGCGTTTGCCCGACGGGGCAGCCTATTACGAAGCGCTGCTGGCGAGCTATACCACCACCAATCTCACCGCCGACCAGATCCATGCCATTGGCCTGCGGGAAGTTGCGCGGATCCACGGGGAGATGCGCGAAATCATGCAAGAGGTAGGATTCGAGGGCAGCCTGCAGGACTTCTTCGAACATACGCGCACCGGCGACCAGTTCTTTTATACCAGCCGCGAAGCCTATATCGCCGACGCCGAAGCCAGGATCGCAGCGATGGAGCAAAAGCTGCCGGAATATTTCGGCACGCTTCCCAAGGCGCCGATGGTGATCAAACCGGTCGAGGCATTCCGCGAAAAGAGCGCGGGCAAGGCGTTCTACCAAAGTCCTGCGCCTGACGGTTCGCGGCCGGGCACCTATTACGTCAACCTCTACAATCTGCGCGACATGTCAAAGAACGAGCTGGAGGCGCTGGCCTATCACGAAGGCCTGCCCGGCCACCATTTGCAGCGCGCCATCCAGACCGAGCTGGGTGACATCCCGGCCTTTCGTCGGTTCGGCGGGGTGACCGCCTATACCGAGGGGTGGGGCCTGTATTCGGAAGAACTGGGCAAGGACATGGGCTTTTATACCGCTCCCTATTCCGACTTCGGACGGCTGGGTATGGAGCTGTGGCGCGCGGCGCGGCTGGTTGTCGATACCGGCATCCACCACAAGCGCTGGAGTCGCGAGGACGCGATTGCTTACCTGCAGAAGAATACGCCCAATCCCGAAGGTGACATTCGCAAGGCCATCGAACGCTATGTGGTCTACCCGGGACAGGCGACCGCCTACATGATCGGCAAGCTCAAGATCATGGAATTGCGCCAGCTGGCGCGCGACGAACTTGGCCAGGCGTTCGACATCCGTGGCTTCCACGATGCCGTGCTGGAAAGCGGGCCGGTGCCGCTGTCCATTCTCGAAGAGAATATAAAGGCTTGGATTGCTCGCAAAAAAGGGGCAGAATCATCTATGGGCCAATAAAAAGGCGATAGTCGCACAATGAAACGGTTTGCAGGGACTGGCGAGCCAGCTACGAAATCACAGCATCTCGAGGAGCACGCGCCGACGCCAGTCTCGCGAGTTGAGATCGAATACATTGCCCCGTCCCGTTCGCTGCGGCCCTTTGTTACGACTTTTTTCCATTTCTCCTGCGATGACGAGGAGATTCACGATATTCAGCCAGCCGACGTCGGCAAGCTGATGCTCGTTCTCAAAGGCGAAGGAACGGCCCATTTTCGCGACGGCCGGAGCCAGTCGATCCCCTGTTGCTCGCTGCAATCGCCAACCGGCGTTGCCTTGCCCTTCCAATTCACGGGCGGATTTCATTCCTGCGGGGCGGCATTGACGCCGCTTGGCTGGGCCGCGCTCAGCGGAATGCCTGCCGACAAGTTCGGCAATCAGATATTCGATGCTGCGGAAATCCTCGGTCCCGCCGCCAATCAATTGTGCGAGACAATGATCGATCTCAACGCGCGGCCCGAGTTCACTAAAGAAGCCATGCAGGGTGCGCTGACGAGCTTTGTCGAGAAGCATCTGGGCAGGGTCAATGCACGCCATGCCAGGCTCATCGAAGTGACCGTCGAGTGGCTCGGCACATCGCTCGACCCCGATCTCGAGGCGCTCTACGCCCAGTCCGGCTATTCCCGGCGCCAGACCCAGCGGTTGGTAGAACGGTATTTCGGCCTGAATCCGCAGGCGTTAAGACGCAAATACCGTGCCGTTCGTGCAGCCGCGATCCTTTCCGCTCTGGAAACTGATGACGCACAGGTGGAAGCAGTGATGGAACATTTCTACGACCAGTCACACCTGATCCGTGAAATAGGCATCTTTGTCGGTCGCACACCTTCACGGCTCGGTGGCGAGGACAAGCCAATCCTCAATGGACTTCTCGAG
>SHLU01000013.1 GCA_004282995.1 Sphingomonadaceae bacterium | reverse complement strand
GCTCGAGGAAAACCCTGACCTGATCGCCGCCCGCGAGCGTGCCCAGGCAGCCGGGTTCGATGTCGAGGTGGCCGGTTCGGGCCGTCTGCCCTCGGTCTCGCTGTTCGCAGGGCTCGACTATTCCGACTATTTCGGGACACTGGGCGGCGGCAATCCTACCCTTTCGCAGACCGAGACCACCGCCAGTGCAGGTGTGCGCTTCTCCGTACCGATTTTCCAGGGAGGACTGCCCGCAGCGCGCCAGCGGCAGGCTGTCGCCCGTGAATCGGCCGCGCTCGAGCAAGTGATCGCCGCCGAGCGCGAGGTCATCGCCTCGGTACGTGCGGCATATTCCAGCTATTATGCCTCGCAAGCAGTGATCGAGAGCTCGCAGGCGGCTGTAGAAGCGGCTGAACTGAGCCTCGAGGGTGTGCGTGCGGAGAATTCGATTGGCAACCGCTCGATTCTTGACGTGCTCAATGCCGAACAGGAATTGCTGCGCGCACGGTCGCTGCTGGTGACGGCGCGGCGCAATGCTTATGTCGCCGGCTTCGCTTTGCTGGCCGCGATGGGCAAAGCCGAGGCCCGTGATCTCGCCCTTGAAGGCGGCGCGTTATATGACCCGATCGTCAATTACGAACGGGTCGATGGCCGCTTCTGGGATTGGGACCGGGATCCGGATCCGGTAGCGCAATCAACGAGAACCGTTGACATTCCCGCTGCAAATGCGGACATTTCCGACAGCGCTGCGGCATCGATACCGCAGCCATAGATTTGAGCAGGGGAAACGGCATGCGCCAGGACGGCGAAGCCTCGGTCGAGGAAATACTCGAATCGATCAAGAAAGTGATCGCGCGCGACAACCGTGTAGGCGCGGTTGAAGCCCGCCGCCGTCGCCATAGCGAGCCCGAAGACGCGCCCGAACCGGCCGATGCCGAAGAGGCGGAAGAAGTGCTCGAACTTGAAACCGAAGCGATGGTTGAACTGCCCGCCGACGAATTTGAAGACGACGCTTCGGACAGCGACGATGACGCGTCCGACGAAGAGCCGTTGTTGACCGCAGCAGCGCGGGATTCGATGCGCGACAATCTCGCCGCGTTGGCCATGCTGGCCGAGCCCGGAGCCAGGCCGCAGATCGTGCGTTCGGGCGAAACCTCGATCGAAGGCCTGGTCCGCGAAATGTTGCGTCCCATGCTGG
This sequence comes from Sphingomonadaceae bacterium, assembly GCA_004282995.1. Lineage (GTDB taxonomy): Bacteria > Pseudomonadota > Alphaproteobacteria > Sphingomonadales > Sphingomonadaceae > Parerythrobacter. The sequence goes on along the minus strand of SHLU01000013.1, from coordinate 19,879 downwards.
CGCAATGGCTCGACGAGCATCTGCCGCCAATGGTTGAACGCATGGTCCGCGACGAGATCTCGCGGGTCGCCGGCAAGCGGGGCTAGAACCCGCCGCAATCTTGCGGTGGCATTCGCTACGGTTTTTCCAAGACAAAGCGCTTGCGCGAACGTGGCGAAGGATTAGACCCTCGCCTCCATGAGAACATTCATCGGAACGGCGCTTGCCCTGGGCCTCGCCACTTCGCTCGGCACACCGCTTTTCGCGCACGAAGCCGCTTCTCCCATGACTGCCCGTGACCTCGTCACCATGCCACGGCTCGGCAGTCCGGTAGCGAGCCAAGACGGCCGTTTCGCAGTCTTTCCGGTCACCACCACCGATCCTGAAACGCTGGTGCGCACGAGCAAACTCTATCTCCGCAGCCTGACCGATCTGGCAGCCGCCCCGGTCGAGCTTGACCTTGGCGGGAAGGCGTGGTCGCCGGTCTTTGGCTCCGACGATATGCTCTTCTTTCTCTCCGACCGCGCCACCGATGGGGCCAAAGGTGACAAGGGCTCGGTCGAGATCTGGCGTGCTGCGCTGAAAGCCGATGGGACGGCCACCGATCCGGTGCAGGTCACCAGCATGGGCACCTCCATCGAGGGTTTCGCGCTTTCGCCAAGGGGCAACGCCGTTGCGGTCTGGGCCGAAATCGGCCGCGATTGTGCAAACTTCGGCTGCGAGGGCGATGGCAAAGCGCACTTGCCCGGCCCGGGTAACGGCCGGCTCTATGATGGGGCCGATGGCTTCTTCCGCCATTGGGATACATGGGAGACCCCCGGCACCTACTCGCGCGTCTTCGTATTTGCCCTCGAGAAGGGCAAGGTTGTCGGGGCCGGAAATGCGCTAGACGGCCCGTCAGGCGAGGCTGGCGCAGTCACCGGTGACACGCCGACCAAGCCGTTCGGCGGCGGTGAGGACATCGCCTGGGCACCCGACGGCAAGGCAATCTATCTTGTCGCCCGAAACGCGGATTCAAAAGAGCCGCTTTCGACCAATCTCGATATCTACCGCGCCGCAGTGGGCGGCGGAATTCCGACCAATATCACCGCCAGCAACGAGGCCACCGATATCTCGCCTGTGCCGTCGCCTGACGGTCGCTATCTCGCTTACCTCGCTATGGCCCGACCCGGCTATGAAGCCGACCGGCTGACGGTAATGCTGCGCGATCTGCGCCGCGGCACGACTCGTACTCTGACCGGCAATTACGACCGCAGCTTTCACTCGCTCGCCTGGACGCCAGATTCGCGCTGGATAGTGGCCGTGGCCCAGGATGTGCTCGACACACCCGCCTTCCGTATCAATCCCCGCAGCGGTGCCGTCGAAAAGCTGGACCTGATGGCTGGCACCGAAGCGCATCTGGGCAATGTCACCCCGCTCGCTGGCAATCGCCTCCTGTTTACCCGCGATTCGATCGGGGCGCCGCCTGAACTCTATCTCTCGCAAGACTGGAAACAGGCCAAGCCGATCTCCCAGGTTGCAGCTGCCCAGGTCGGCAAGTTCGCATCGACTGTCACCACCCGGTTCAGCTTCGAAGGCGCTGGTGGAGATACGGTGTGGGGCCAGATTACCAAGCTCGAAGCGGCCAAGGGGCCGGTCCCGGCCATCCTCTACATCCATGGCGGGCCCCAGGGCTCGTTCAATGATGGCTGGTCGACGCGCTGGAACCCGCGGGTGCTGGCGAGCCAGGGATATGCGGTCATCTCGGTCGATTTCCACGGCAGTACCGGGTACGGTCAGGCCTTCACCGACGCCATCAACAAGGATTGGGGCGGCAAGCCACTCGAAGACCTGCAGAAAGGCCTCGCCGCCGCGCTCGAGCTCGATCCGCAAATCGATGGCAGCCGCGCCTGTGCCATGGGTGCAAGTTATGGCGGCTACATGGTCAACTGGATCGCCGGCAACTGGCCCGACCGGTTCAAGTGCCTGGTCCAGCATGACGGTCTGTTCGACATGCGCAGCTTTTACTACACGACCGAAGAATTGTGGTTTCCGCGCTGGGACTTCGGAGGCTCGTACTCGCAAGCGCGTGACACCTACGAGCGTTGGAACCCGGTCAATTATGTCGACAAATGGCGGACCCCGATGTTGGTTGTAGCTGGCGAGAGAGACTTCCGCGTGCCTTATACGCAGGGCCTGGCCAGCTTCACCGCCCTGCAGGAACGCGAGATCCCTGCACAACTTCTGGTTTTCCCCGAGGAGAACCATTGGGTGCTGGGCGCGAAGAACTCGTTGCAATGGCACCAGACCGTGTTTGCCTGGCTCGATCGCTGGCTCAAGGAAGGCGGAGAGGCCGAGGAGTGACGTCCGACAAGAAGATCGCCAAGGCGCGCCGGGCGCTGCGCTCGATCGGCGGCGAGATGATCGAACGGCACATCTTCCTGTGCGCGATAAGCGAGAAGCAGAAATGCTGCCGGCGCAAGGATGGCGAAGCCGCTTGGAAGTATCTCAAGGGGCGGCTCAAGGAACTGGGCCTGGCCGAGCAGGGCATCGTTCAGCGGACCAAGGCCGATTGTCTGCAAATCTGCGCCGCTGGCCCGGTCGCGGTCGTTTATCCGGACAAGGTCTGGTATCATTCCTGTAACGAGGATGTGCTCGAACGGATCATCCAGGAACACTTGATAGGCGGTATTCCGGTCGAGGAGTTCAGGCTCGTCGGCTCGACCGAAGGTGAGCCTTCGCGCTAGTCAGCCTCGTCGCCCTTTCCACGACGAGGCAGTCGGTTGTCGACCGAATCGTCGTGGCCCGTGCCGTTGGAGAGGAACACCAATCCCATCAGCGCGCTCATCAGCATCATTGAAAAGCCGATGCCAAGCGCGACCGCGATGAAGAAATGCGGAGAGATATCTTCGTTCTGCGTATAGAGCAGTCCCAGCGCAATGATCACCACGCCGATCGTCGCCAGCAGCATGAAGCGCATCAGCCGCCGATAACGCGCCCAGGCAAAGGCGGCGTTTTCCGGATCGTCGAGCGGGGATTTGTGCACCATGCGAGCTTCCTGCATCGGCGCAGCCTGACAGTAAACATGCCGATTCGCCAATACGGACGTTCCGTGGCATATTTGTGCCGCAACGGAAGGAACACGAAACATGGAAATCGCCCAGCTTATTGCCGGCCGCAACCCATCGGATATCATCACCTGCGATGCCGGACAGCCAGTGCGCGAGGCAGTGGACATTCTCGCCAGCAAGCGAATTGGTGCCTTGCCGGTGATGAAGGACGGCCAGATCGTCGGAATCTTCTCCGAGCGCGATGTCCTCTACCGGCTGGCTGACGAAGGCACCGCCTGTCTCGACATGCTCATCGCGCAGGTGATGACTGCTCCGGCCATTACGGTCGAAAAGTCGACTAAGGTCGATGAGGCGCTCAGCCTGATGACGCAGCGTCGCATTCGCCACCTACCAGTGACTGATAATGGCATTTTTGCGGGCTTTGTTTCGATCGGAGATCTCGTAAAATCGCGGATCGACGAGGTTGAACACGAAGCACAGGCGATGCGCGATTATATCCAGACCGCCTGACCCTGCTTGAGACCGGACCACGTGCGCACTACATCAGGGCGATGACCACCATGCCCAGCCTCACCCGAGCCGCCGCCACGCGCGTGCGCAGCATTGCCGAGAAACAGGGTAAGCCCGCGATTCTGCGGCTGGCGGTTGATGGCGGTGGCTGCTCGGGTTTCCAGTACCGGTTTGAACTGGCCGAGACACTTGAGGCAGATGACCGTGAGAGCGATACCGATGGCGTAAAGCTGGTTATCGATCCGATGAGCCTCGAACTGGTTGCCGGCAGCACGGTTGATTTCGTGGAATCGCTGGGCGGGGCTGCATTCCGGGTAGAGAACCCGCAGGCCTCCGCCGGTTGCGGCTGCGGATCCAGCTTCGGCATTTAGGTTTTACGCCAGCGCGCCGATCGGGCATGAACTTGCCCCATGCGTATCGCAACTTACAATATCAATGGCATCAAGGCCCGCCTGCCGCGGCTACTCGAATGGCTCGAGGAAACACGGCCCGCAGTTGCCTGCCTGCAAGAGATCAAGACCCAGGACGAGGGCTTCCCTGCCGCGGAGTTCGAAAAGATCGGCTATCACGCCATCTGGCATGGGCAGAAAAGCTTTAACGGGGTCGCCATCCTCGCCGACGGGACAAAACCGGAGGAGAAGCAGCGCGGCCTGCCGGGGGACGATACCGACGATCATTCCCGCTATCTCGAGGCCGATGTCGCAGGGGTCCGCATCGCCAATCTTTACCTGCCCAACGGCAATCCCCACCCTGGCCCCAAGTTCGAATACAAGCTGTCCTGGATGGAGCGGCTACGGACGAGGATGCGCACCCTGTGGGAGAGTGAGCAGCCCACCATCGTGCTCGGCGATTTCAATGTTATCCCGCATAATGACGATGTCTGGTCGGTCCGGGCGATGCAGGATGACGCGCTGATGCAGCCCGAATCCCGCAATGCCTATCAGCGGATACTGGCCGACGGCTGGACCGATGCAGTGCGTACGCTCAATCCGCGCGGCGGTGTGTGGACCTATTGGGATTACCAGCGCGGGGCATGGCAGCGAGATCACGGCTTTCGTATCGACCATTGCCTGCTCTCGCCCGAGCTGGCCGACCGGCTCACTGCCGTTGGTGTCGACAAAGAGTATCGTGGCCGCGAAAAGGCGAGCGATCATACCCCGGTCTGGGTCGAAATCGGCGACTAGCGGAGGGCTGACCGCCGATAACCATCTCAGATGAAAAAGGCCCCCTTGCATCCCGTCCGGTGCAAGGGGGCCTTTTATATTAGCGCTTACGCCAGAGCCTGATGGCCTTAGCGGTAGAAGATATGCGTCTTGATCGTGGCTCGCGTCTGCTTGCGATAGCTCCACTTGGGCTTCACGTAATTGGCGTGGAAGTAGAGCGAATCCTGCGCTTCGCTTTCCCACAGACCCTCATGAGCGATGCGGGCGATCTTCTTGGCCTTGCGCCAAGCGCCCGAACCACGCGCAATGCGGGGCATGCGGCCCTTCTTTACGAAGGAGAACTGCGCGCGCTGATAGACGACGCCGCAATAGTCAGCCGGGAAGACATTAGACTCTGCCCGATTGATGACAACCTGCGCTACCGCGAGCTGGCCGTTGATCGGCTCACCGCGCGATTCGAAATAGACCGCGCCCGCAAGGCATTCCATCTGGCGCGATAATTCGCTTGGAGCGTCGACCTGGGTCAGTAGTTCGCGCAGCGAGTCTGCCTCGAACGCATTATCCTGGGAATTTTCCGCCACGTCTTGAGACGTTTCAGCGATGGCTTCGGTTTCCGGCAGCGGCTGAGCCACTTCTTCGGTCACGAAGACAACAGGGACGGTCTCTTCGACCATCGGCGCCTCGGTGGCGAGGGCCACTTCGGTTTGCTGGGCGTTAGCACCATATGCTTCGGCGCTACCGACCATGGCAACGGCCCCGGCAACAATCGCGGCAAGGCCAATAAGAGGGGTCTTTCGACTCATGTCACTCAATTACTGTGCGGTGAGCGGACCTGTCGCAGGCTGGAACCTTGTCGCGTTATTTGCGTTCGTTTGAGTGTGGTTCGTTGCGGACCTGCCGGTCGCCCCCCGTCTGCGTGCTCGCTGTTCGGCAAGGATGCCGCACAACCGCCTACGCTTTTTGGAGAGGTCTGCCGGATAGCCGGGTTGACGTTTAAGTCAACCTAACCGGCCAAGCTTTCGATGAACCGTTCTCGATCCGCGACGTCTGCCTCCAAGATCCATACGTCGCTGTCCTGCAACCGTCTTTTGTCGACATATTCTGCAAAATCTGACGCATTATCAATGTCTTGCTTGCGTGTTACCGACCACGGGCGCGTTCCCTCGAGATTCGGCATTCTTTCGAGAAGTTGCTCATCTTGCCCCCGTTCAGACACGATCAGCAAGATTGTTCCGGCATCGCGTTCGCCCTTGGCTATCACAGTGGCAAAGCCGCCTTCTGCCTGGACCAGGCGGATAATTGCCGAAATTTCGACATGGGCGGGCAGACGCGAATCGACCATTGTCACCGACCGCCCGCGTAACCGGACAATCCGGACAGGGCGATGTGCGAGCGCATGAAGGTGCCGGTGCCGCGGCCGATTTCATCGCCTTCGGCATCAATCAGCCGCGCTTCGGCGACGAAAACGCGCCGCTTGCCGCTGATCCATCGCCCTTCAGCCACAACCCGGCCCGTACGTACTGGCTTGGTGAAGTGGAGATTGAACGACGTTGTCAGCAGGAAACGGTCGGTGACGAGCGAATTTGCGGCGTAGAAAGCCGCGTCATCGAGCATCTTGAAATAGATCGTTCCATGCGCAGCGCCGGCCGCATGGTAAGATCGCTCGGTCACTTCAAAGGTGAGGCGCGATTCCCCTTGCGCCTCAATCTCGAGCTTCGAAGCAAACAGCTCATTGACCGGTGCCGATGCATACAGCCGCTCGAGCGCGCGGAAATGGGATTCCGCCCCGCCCGCATCAGCGGTGATGTCAGGCTGCGTCACGGTCGACCGCATCTGTGAGCATGGCATAGGCTGCATCGTTGCCTGGCGCTTCGATGAGATGGCGATGAATTTCCTCGTCGCGCACGAGACGCGAGATTGCGGCCAGGGCACGCAAATGTGTGGCCCCCGCGCCGCTCGGAGACAACAGCCCGAACACGAGATCGACCGGCATCCCATCCGCAGCACCAAAATCGACGGGAGTCGCCAGCCGCAGCAGCGCTACGACGGGGCGATCGACCAAATCGATACGGGCATGGGGCAGTGCCACACCACGACCAAATCCGGTGCTCCCGAGCTTTTCCCGCTCTTCAAGACCTTCGAGCACGGCATCGTGGTCCAGCGCGTAGGAAACGGACAGCCGCTCTGCCAGCGCCAGCAGGATGGCAGGCTTGTCGGCGGCAGCGACGCTAGTCACCGCGTCGGGGGAAAATCGGAACAGGGAATTCATCGCAAAAGCAATTCGTCGTTCTAGGCAGATTGATGCGCGGGAAGCGCGAGATAGACTCGATCCTGCCCGACCTAATGCGGCTCGACCCAACCGATTGAACCGTCGCGGCGGCGATAGACCATATTGTGTCGACCGGTTCCAGCGTTTTTGAAGAACATTGCGTTGGTATCACGAAGGTCCAGCATCATCACCGCGTCGGCAACCGAGGCTTCGGGGATGTCAATCTTGGTCTCGGCAACCACCAGCGGAGCCTCACCTGTGTCATTATCGTTTTCCTCCACCTCGGGTTCGGCGGGAGCGAAGATGGTATAAGCTGCCTCTTCCTCACGGATGGCATGCGCAGCCTGCTCGTGCCGATCCGTAAGCCTGCGCTTGTACCGCCGCAACTGCTTGTCGATCTTCTCTGCAGCCGCATCGAGCGCCTGATGCGCATCATGCGCTTCGCCGTGGGCCTTGAGCACCAACCCCTGCGTGACATGGGTCACGATATCGCAGGCAAACGCCCCTGCCGGAGCCTTGCCAAAGGTGACATGCGAAGACAGCGCACGGCTGAAATACTTGTCGACGATGGATCCAAGGCGATCCGAAGCATGGTCCTGCAAGGCGCTGCCGGTATCGACCTGGTGGCCGGAAATGCGAATATCCATGTTTGGCTATCTCCCTTGGCTCATCACGCCGGCCAATCCGGCATTCTTCAATTGCGACCATTCCATAAAGGTGAATCGAATTCGTTCATGAACGCCTGATGGCGCTCAAGTTCTTCCGCGCTGGGCTGGTGCGTGCGTGGTTGGCGGAATATCCGCTCCACCTGCTTTACTGCCGCTGCAGGGTCGATCGTGTCGGCGGCATCGTTGCCGGCATCGAGCACAAGCCCGATCTGTCGACCTCCCAGCAGTTCGAGATAGACCTGCGCGAGCAATTCGGCATCTAGCAATGCGCCGTGCTTGACCCGGTGGCTCCGGTCGACCCCATATCGGTTGCACAGCGCATCGAGCGAAACCTTGGCTCCGGGATGTTTCTTGCGGGCGATAGCTACGGTATCGACCATCCGGTCCATATCGATCGGCTTGCGGCCACACATTGCCAGTTCGGAGTTGAGGAAGCCAAAATCGAACCCGGCATTGTGCGCCACCAACGGCGAGTCGCCGAGGAATTCTAGCAGGGCGTCGGCCTCATCGGCGAACAGCGGCTTGTCGGCGAGAAAGGCGCTGGATAGCCCGTGCACCTGTTCAGCCTCGATCGGCATGTCGCGTTCAGGGTTATAATAGGCGTGGAAGGTTGCCCCTGTCGGAACCCGGTTGTCTACTTCAACGCAACCGATTTCGACCATCCGATCGCCCAACTTGGGGTCGAGCCCGGTGGTTTCGGTGTCGAACACAATTTCACGCATTGCAGAGGACTATCGGCGCTTGTGCGCGAGTCTGCAAGTGGTCACGCACGTTGCACACGACCAGACAAGCGGGCGACAAGATCACGAACATCCGCAGCGGTTTCTTCAAGCGCTTTCCCGGTATCGATGACGTGGTCGGCACGGGCACGCTTCTCGGCGTCAGGAAGCTGCAACGAAAGTATATGGGCGAATTTCTCCTCGGTCATGCCCGGACGGGCGAGGACGCGCTCGCGCTGTACCTCAGGCGGGGCCGATACCACCACGATGCAATCGACCGCTTCGTGGCCTCCCCGTTCGAACAGTAACGGCACGTCGAACACCACCAACGAGGCATCGCCGTGGCGGGCAAAAAAGTCTGCCCGTTTTGCACCCACCGCCGGGTGGACGATCGCCTCGAGCCGGGCGAGCGCGGCCGCATCACCGAAAACCTGCGCGCCAAGCTGGTCCCGCAAGACACCTTCAGGCCCAGTTGACCCCGGAAACTGCTCTTCTATCTCGGCCAGCAATTCGCCCCCCGGCCGCTGCATGGCGCGCACCTCGGCGTCGGCATCGAATACCGGGACGCCCTCGGCCTCAAACATCGCCGCCACGGTCGATTTGCCCATGCCGATCGATCCGGTGAGGCCGATTGTCATTGGCTTGCTCATCGTATCAGCCTTTCGCGCAATTGCTGGTCGAGGCTGCGCGGCGGTTTCGCATCAAAAAACAGCTTGAAGGCACCTGCGGCCTGCCCCAGCAACATGGCGAGCCCGTCGATCGTACGCAGGCCGCGTTCCTCGGCCGCACGCAGTAAAGCGGTGCGCGCAGGAACGGTGACGATATCGTAGACGATCGAGCCGGGCGGCGCATGCGAAAGGTGGAAGGCGAGCTTATCCTGCCCTTCCATACCCAGCGGCGAGGCGTTCACGACCAGGTCGAGAATCCCTTCTCGATCATCGAATGCGAAATCAGTCGACGTAGCGAAATGGTCGAGCGGCGGAGTAAAGCCCTCGACTGCTGGAGCGAGTTCGGCCAGCAGCCGCGCTGCCTTGGCCGGATCGCGCCCGGCCAACACCAGGGCGAAGCCTTCGCGCGCAAGGGCAGTGACTATGGCCCGCGCGGCGCCACCAGTGCCGCATATCCGGGCCATGCGGAACAAATGGTCGCTGGCAAGATCGGCTCGCAAGGGTTCGAGGAAGCCTTCGACATCGGTATTATAGCCGACCAGCGCGCCGTCGCTCTCGCGAACCACGGTGTTAACTGCGCCGATCTTCGCGGCGAGCGGGTCGAGCCGGTCGAGCATTGGCGCGATTGCTTGTTTGTGTGGCATCGTCACGTTGCAACCAAGCCAGCTTTCATTGCCGCGGCGCTCGTGCAGGTAGCGGGCAAGACCTTCGGGTGCGACGGCCTGGGCGCGATAATCGGCATCGAGCTCCAATTGTTCGATCCAGTAATTATGGATCAACGGCGATTTGGAATGCGCTATCGGGTCGCCAATGACTTCGGCGAAACGGCGCATCATGCTGTCACCACGCCGCGGTCGCGCAGGGCACCGAGCACTGCGAGAAGCGGCATGCCGAGCACCGTGAACTGGTCACCGATGATAGTTTCGAACAATTGCACCCCGCGGCCCTCGATCCGGAACACTCCAACGCACGCCGAGACATCGGGCCATTCGGCGTCCAGATACTCCTCTATGAAGGCATCGGTGAGCGGCCTGACAATCAGGCTCGCCAAGCCATGATCGATCCAGGTGATCCGGCCATCCACCGCCAATGCGGCGGCGCTGTGCAAGCGCATTGCCTTACCGGAAAAGTTCCGCAGGTGCTCAGCAGCCTGTTTTCGGCTCTCCGGTTTGTCGAACCGCTGTCCTTCAACCTCGACCAAGCTGTCACTGCCGAGCACCAATCGCCCTGGATGTGCAAGCGACACAGCGACCGCCTTGGCCGCGGCCAGCGCCTGCGCGATTTCCTCGGCTACGGAACCTTCCATGTCAGCTTCAAGTGCGCGCTCATCGAGGTCGGCGGCGACAGCTTCGAACTGGATCCCGGCGGCTTTGAGCATGGCGCGACGTGATGCGCTTCTGGAGGCGAGAATAAGGGGAAGGTGGTTACCTTGATCGGTCATATTGGCTTCTCATCCGGCTTGGTGCGGGCCTGACGCTCATTGTAAAGCCCGATTATCGCAGCCGCGGTCTCCTCGATTGAACGGCGGGTTACGTCGATCACCGGCCAGTTGTTGTCGGCGAACATCCGGCGGGCAAACTTGACCTCTTCCGATACACGATCCTTCTCCACATAGGATGTCTCGGCGCGCTCGTTGAGCGTCAGCAACCGGTTACGGCGGATCTGTACCAATCGTTCGGGCGCTGTCGTCAGGCCGACCACCAGAGGATTTTTGAGTTCGAACAGCACGGGCGGGGGCGGGCTTTCGATTACCAGCGGGATATTGGCGACCCTGAACCCGCGATTGGCGAGATAGATACTGGTCGGCGTTTTCGACGAGCGCGAGACGCCGGCAAGCACGATGTCTGCTTCTTCCCAATTGTCCCACCCGACACCGTCGTCATGGGCGATGGTGAACTGGATCGCCTCGACGCGCTTGAAATAGGCCTCGTCCATCTTGTGTTGGCGACCTGGACGGCCCTGCGCCTCCTGGCCGAGCTGCACTTCGAGCGCAGCGGTGACCTCGTCAAGCGCATCGACCGCGGGCAGGGACATCTGCCGGCAGTGCTCACGCAACGCGGCGCGGGTCTCGGCATTGACCAGGGTAAACAGGACCAACCCCGGATTGGCCGTAAGCTCGGGCACAATCCGTTCCAGGTGCTGACGCGAACGCACCATCGGCCAGAAATGGCGCACGACCTCTGCATTTTCGAACTGGGCGAGCGCTGCCTTGGCGATCATTTCCAGCGTTTCGCCAGTCGAGTCCGAGAGCAGATGGAGATGGATGCGCTTCATAAGCTGAGGGCGATTTTCCGGTTGTGGAGAAACACCGGCATAAACCACGGGAGAAAACTGCGGACAAGCATGGGACGAAATTCCACCCCCGCTACCGGCCGATTTGCAAGCATGCTTGCCAACACAACAACTGTGTTTTGGACAGGCTGGGGATAGGGAGGATAAGATTCCTTTGACTCCCGTTCGTTGCAGATTCGCAGACCAGGTTTGGGGTGGAACCGGCGGCATAAATCGGGCAGGCGCGACTTGTGCCCGGTATCCACAGGGCCAACAGACTCCATCATCCTATTTATAATAATATTATTAGTTGGATTCACACGCGATGCCTGGCCTTCTTCTCGACACTTTGAACGGAACGCGAAGCGAGCGCGTACCATTGTGGCTCATGCGCCAGGCGGGGCGATATTTGCCCGAGTATCGCGCGCTCAGGGCAGAGAAGGGGGGGTTTCTCGATCTCGTTTATGACAGCGAGGCAGCGTGCGAAGTCACCTTGCAGCCGATCCGACGCTTCGGTTTCGACGGGGCGATCCTGTTTTCCGACATACTGATTGTACCGCATGCCTTGGGGCAGGATCTGCAGTTTCTCGTCGGCGAGGGGCCGCATCTCTCGCCCCCGCTAGCAGATAGCGATCTTGAAACGCTGAATGAGGCGCGGCATCGTTTCGATCCGATCTACGAAACGGTGCGGCAGGTCCGTGCCGCGCTGTCCGACGAGACCACGCTGCTCGGCTTCGCCGGCAGCCCGTGGACCGTCGCCACCTACATGATCGCCGGGCAGGGCAGCCGGGACCAGCAGGCGGCGCGCAGCATGGCCTATGCCGATCCGGGCAAGTTGCAGACGATCCTCGATGCCATTGGCGAGGCTACTGTTGAATATCTGATCGGCCAGATCGATGCCGGGGCCGAGGCGGTCCAGTTGTTCGACAGCTGGGCCGGCAGCCTCGCGCCCGACCAGTTCGAACGCTGGATCATCGCTCCCAACGCGAAGATCGTTACCGCATTGGCCGAGGCGCGCCCCGACACGCCGATCATCGGTTTCCCGAAAGGGGCAGGGGCCAAGTTGCGCGCCTATGCCGACGAGACAGGGGTCGATGCCATCGCACTCGACGAGACCATCGATCCGGTCTGGGCGGACAAGGTGCTACCAGCCGGGATGCCGGTCCAGGGCAATCTGGATCCGCTGCTGATACTTGCCGGCGGCGAGGCGCTGGGTGAGCGCGCATGCTTTATCCTCGACAGCCTTGGCGGCCGTCCGCACGTGTTCAATCTGGGCCACGGGATCGATCGTCATACACCGATTGCCCATGTCGAGGCGCTGGTCGATGCGGTTCGCAATTGGCAGCGCTGATGCCAGTCGCTAGATGGACCTCATGCAAGAATTTCTCGGCATGACCTATTACTGGCTCAAGGCGGGCCACATCATTTTCATGGTTTTTTGGATGGCAGGCCTGTTCATCCTGCCACGGCAGATGGTCTACATGCACGCCGCTGCTCCAGGATCGCCCGAGGAAGCGCTGTGGGCCGACCGTAAACGCACTTTGTCGCGAGTTATCCTGATACCCAGCATGGTACTTGTTTGGGTGCTGGGGCTCCTGCTGGCCGAAGCGATCGGGGCCTGGACGCAGGGCTGGTTCCACGCCAAATTGCTGTTTGTACTGGGCCTCAGCGGTTATCATGGCTGGATGAGTGCGACGGCAGGCAAGATGGCGCGTGGTGAACGACCATTGAGCGAAAAGCGCCTGCGATTGCTCAATGAAGTTCCTGCGCTGGTTGTGATCGTCGTGGTGATCCTGGTCATAGTAAAACCGTTCTAGGGGTGGGCCGTGGCTGCGGCTCCACGGGGCGAGCCAATCCCCGATTGACGCGCCCCCGACTGCGCCGTATCTGCGGGCACTGGCCATTGCCGGCGCGTCCATAGCTCCGGTGCAAACGTCTCGCTTTCCCAAAGCCCGATGAGACTAGCCAGCGCGACAATCTGCAAATTTCTCGGAAACGGTTCCCCATGCATCTCAGAGACCTCAAAGAAAAAACCCCTGCCGAGCTCGTCTCGATGGCCGAAGAACTCGGTGTCGAAGGTGCCTCGACAATGCGTCGGCAGGACCTGCTGTTCTCGATCCTGCGCGAGCTGGCCGAGGACGAGGACTATTCCGAACAGATCATGGGAATCGGCACCATCGAAGTGCTGCAGGACGGCTTTGGCTTTCTGCGTTCGCCCGAGGCAAACTATCTCGCTGGACCCGATGATATCTATGTCTCGCCCAACCAGATTCGCAAATGGGGCCTTCGCACTGGCGATACGGTCGAAGGCGAAATCCGCGCACCGCGCGAGGGCGAACGCTATTTTGCGCTGACCACGCTGTACAAGGTCAATTTCGACGATCCCGAAGCGGTCCGGATGCGAACCAACTTCGACAATCTCACGCCGCTTTATCCCGACCAGAAGCTGTCGCTCGACACGCTCGACCCGACGGTCAAGGACAAGTCGGCGCGGGTGATCGACATCATCAGTCCGCAGGGCAAGGGCCAGCGCGCGCTGATCGTCGCTCCGCCGCGCACCGGTAAGACGGTGCTGCTGCAGAACATCGCCAAGGCGATTACCGATAATCATCCCGAGGTGTTCCTGCTGGTGCTGCTTGTCGACGAACGGCCCGAGGAAGTCACCGACATGCAGCGCAGCGTGAAGGGCGAGGTCATCTCCTCGACTTTCGACGAGCCTGCCAACCGCCACGTCCAGGTTGCCGAAATGGTGATCGAAAAGGCAAAGCGGCTGGTCGAGCACAAGCACGATGTAGTGATCCTGCTCGACTCGATTACCCGCCTCGGACGCGCCTACAACACTGTTGTGCCCAGCTCGGGCAAGGTGCTGACCGGCGGTGTCGATGCCAATGCATTGCAGCGGCCCAAGCGCTTCTTCGGCGCGGCGCGCAATATCGAGGAAGGTGGTTCGCTGTCGATCATCGCCACCGCCCTGATCGATACCGGCAGCCGCATGGACGAAGTAATCTTCGAGGAGTTCAAGGGCACTGGTAACTCGGAAATCGTGCTCGATCGCAAGGTCTCCGACAAGCGCATCTTCCCGTCGCTCGATGTCGGCAAGTCCGGCACCCGCAAGGAAGAGCTGCTGGTCGAGAAGGACAAGCTGTCCAAGATGTGGGTGCTGCGCCGTATTCTCATGCAGATGGGCACTGTCGACGCGATGGAATTCCTGCTCGACAAGATGAAGGATTCCAAGACCAACGAAGATTTCTTCGATACGATGAACCAGTAAGATCGAGCATGGCAGAGCCGGGTCCGACGGCCCGGTCCTTCCTCGCTCCGGTTCAGCCCGGTCCCTTGGAATCGAGTGTATTTCGCAAGCTGAGCAGGATTTCGGCCGCCAGCTGCGGATCGAGATCCCTGCGCCAGCAAGCATAGGCCGGAAAATCGAACTCGGGCGCGTCCTTGACCAACGTCAATCGCCCTTCGTCCAGCAGCGGCTGAACAGCTCTGGCGGGCAAATAGCCGGCCATGCGGTGCCGCGCGAGCCAAACTGCCGAACGACTGCCCAGATCGAGCACCAGGCCCGCCTGAGGGGCCACATCGATACGGGCGGCAATCTCGATACCGAGCGAGCGCCCCCAATCGATGCGGACGAAGTTATCGCGCCATTGTTCCGGATCGCCGCCGCTCACCAGGACCAACCGATCATCGAACAACGGCTCCGCGCCGATGTCGCGGCGAAAGACCGGGTCGTGCACCACGATCATATCCAGTGCACCTTCGGCCAGGTCCCGGTTGAGCCGCGTCCAGGCGCCTGCGGTTGTTTGCAGGGCCAGGTCGGGGATTTCTTCACGGACCCGCCCGAGCCAGTCCATCAACGGACCGTCCCAGAGGAAATATTGCCCCCCGAAGGTGATTGATCGGGTGAACCTTTCGGGCAGCGAGACATCGTGCCGGGCGAATTCCCATGCGCGGACAGCTTGACGTGCCGGTGCCATGAACCTTTCCCCTGCTGCGGTTAGCTGGCAGCCGCGCTTGTCCCTGTTGAATAAACGGGTTCCGAGCCTGTGTTCGAGCTGTTTGATCCGCTCGGTTACGGTCGAGGGAGAAGCGTTCACGCGCTGGGCAGCACCCGAGAAGCTGCCGGTCGCCGCCGCAGCGAGGAAGGTTTGAAAACTGACAATATCCATTCAATTCGGATATTCCGAATTGATACTTCAAACAATATCGTTTTGCCAAAATTCGATTCGGGCATAGGGTTGCGCAAGCAAAAACAAGGAAGTGTTTGATGAAGAAGTTTCTCGTTGGAGCGGCAACTGCGCTTGCTCTCGTCGGCACGCCTGCCATGGTTTCGGCTCAGCAATCTGCCGCGACCCCTCAGATCGTCGTGAGCGGCAAATACCAGAAAGACTGGAACAAGGGCAGCCAGCTAGAGGCTGAGGGTCTCCAGCAACTGGAGAAGGCCAAGAAAAATCTCGTCGGGGTTAGCGCGGATGTCGTCAACGCGCAGAACAAACGGGACAGTTCGCACAGTCGTGCCGAGAACGCCCGCCAAACGTTCGAGAACCTGACTACGCAGATGGTGTTCAGCGATCCCGAGGAAGCGCACAAATGGGCTCGGCAGGTCGAAAGTTCTGCTTCCGACTGGGCCAAGTATCATGCTCGCCGCGATGACGGGGTGAAGGAACTTCGCAAGGCGCAGAAGCGTCAGGAAAGTGCGCAGGAGGATGTCGCCAAGGCGCAGGCCAAAATCGACAAGGGTCGCACGACGATGGTCGAGGCTGAGCGCGCCAGCATGCGCCAGCCGCCGCGCTAATCGCATGCGCAACAGAGGATCGACGATGGTAAGGCAGGGGGGCCTGTGTTCGTTGACGGAAGATCGCCGTCACTTGCGAACGCTTGGCCTTGCCGCGTCGATTTTCCTCGTTGCACTCTCGGCACCTGCGGCGGCGCAGAACGGCGAGAAGCAGGATAGCGTTGGCGAGGATGTGCTCGACGCAGTCACGCAACCGCTGAGCGACCTGAACTTGCGCAGCAGGGATATCCCGCTCCTCCTCTTGCGCGCACAGGATGCGCCCTATGACCTGGAGGGTCTGAGCGAATGCGAGGGCCTTCGCAAGGAAGTTGGCGCCCTGGATGAAGTGCTGGGGCCGGACGCCGATGCACCTGCGACCGAGGAGGGTTTGGTCAACAAGGGGCTGAAGGCCGGGGGTAATGTCCTGGGCGGACTGATCCCTTTCAGGGGGCTCGTGCGCCAGCTTTCGGGAGCCAAGGCTGAGCAGGCGCGGTGGCGAGCAGCGATCTACGCCGGCGTTGCGCGGCGCAGTTACCTCAAGGGTTACATGCAGGGGAGGGACTGCAAGACCGGCGAGGAAGTATCGGTCGAGTCGGCACGCGACGTGTTGGGGCTCGAGCCGGTCGATTAGCGCCGCAGCTGGAGCCGGCAAGACGACGGGGGTCAGTCCGGCCGGTTCTTTTCCAGTTGCGCAGCCATTTGCTCCCACACCTTGTTAACTGCCTTGAGTGGGCGGACCATGACCTTGAAATCAGTGATCATGTCGTTTTCGTCGAATGTTATGAGATCAATCCCGTTGACGAACACGCCGTCCATTTCGGCCGTGAATTCCAGCAGGACATGCGGTCCGTCGGCCATTTCACGGACGTATTGGAACTTGCTTTGCCCCAATGTGCCTGCCGCCGCCATGAGGTAGGCAGTTACAATCGGTCGACCGCGCTGCGGAGTGTGCACGACGGGCGAGTGGAAGACGCAATCCTCGTGCAGGATCGCACCCAGCGCTTGGGGTGATCCCTCATGGTTGGCCATGTAATCGTGCCAACGGGCAAGGCCGGGATGGGTAGAAGTCATGCTGCTCTCCTGAAACTGTCGGCGCGTGCGATACGCCAGGCCTCGCCGATATTCCCGTCGACCTCGCCATTGACAAGGCTGCCGGGCTCGATGAACCGGTAAACCGTCGCGACCGCGTCAGAGCGGACACCATTGACCCGCTCGCGCATGTCGCGGGCCTCGATGTGCCACGGGTCCTCACAACCCATCGCAATAGTGATTTCGCGTAAGGAGTAGAGCGTCTGGCTGTGGAAGCGCGCGACCCGCGGGCCCTTGTCCTCCACCACGAGACCGCGTTGGCGCCATGCTTTCTGGGTCGCCACGCCGGTTGGGCAGAGGTCGGTATGGCATTGCATCGACTGGACGCAGCCCAGGGCGAACATGAAGGGGCGGGCGGCGTTGCACCAATCTGCCCCCAGCGCGAAAGCCTTGGCCATCTGCGCGCCCGAATAGATCTTGCCGGCCATACCAATCGCAACCTGGTCCTTAAGGCCGGTGCCAACCAGCATGTTGCGGATCCAGATCGTCCCTTCGCGCAGGGGCATGCCGACAGAGTTCGACAGTTCAAGCGGAGCTGCCCCTGTACCCCCCTCGGCACCGTCTACCGTGATGAAATCGGGCGCGATGCCGGTCGCCAGCATGGCCTTGCCCATCGCCATCACCTCGTGCGGTTGACCGACACACAGCTTGATCCCAATCGGCTTACCGCCCGACAGCCGGCGCAGTTCGGCGATCCATTCGAGCATTTCGATGGGGGTTCCGAAGGTCGAATGCGCTGCCGGTGAATAGACTGTTTGTCCCACCGGCACACCGCGTGCTTCGGCGATTTCCGCGGTCACCTTCTCTCCCGGCAGAACGCCGCCATGGCCCGGCTTTGCGCCCTGGCTGAGCTTGACCTCGATCATCTTGACTTGGTCATCGGCGGCCTGGTCGGCAAACTTGGCCGGATCGAAATGGCCATCATCGCTCCGACAGCCGAAATAGCCGCTTCCGATTTCCCAGATCAGGTCTCCGCCATGCGACCGGTGATAGCGGCTCACGCTGCCTTCACCGGTATTGTGGGCGAAATTGCCTATCTTGGCCCCCAGATTGAGGGCTTCGATGGCTCGGGCAGAAAGCGATCCGAAGCTCATTGCCGATATATTGAGTAGCGACGAGGCATAGGGATGTTTGCAGTCCGGTCCGCCAATCGCCAGCCGCCATTGCTCGGGCAGATCGGTGTACGGGACGACCGAATGGCTGAGCCACTCATACTCGTTGGAATAGACGTCGAGTTCGGTCCCCATCGGATGCTTGTCGAGATCGCCCTTGGCGCGGGCATAGACCAGCGTACGCTGCTGGTGACTGAAAGGGCGGCCCTCAAGGTCACTCTCAACGATGTAGCTCTGAAAGAATGGGCGCAGGTCTTCCATCATCCAGCGAATTCTCGCGATGAGGGGATAATTCCGCCTAAGTGTATGATTGGTTTGGAAAAAGTCAAAAATCGTGATGGCGGCGGCCGGACCCAGGACAACCAGTAGCCATGGCTGCACCAGCCAAGCGACCCCGCAGAGTCCCAGAACGAGAAGCGGGATCGCGTAGCGCCAGTAGAGTGTCATGCCCGTGCTCGCCCCTAGCTCAGATGCTCCCCGAAGAACTCGTCCGTGCGCGAATCGGCCAATTGTGCGCCCTCCTCGTCCCTCCGTTTGCCGAACTGCGTCGCGAAACCGTGATCGAGACCCGCGTAGTCGTGCAGCGTGACCTTGGGATGGCTGTCGAGTCCGTCGTGCATCGCTTCTTGTGCCTGCGCGTCGACGAAGCCGTCTGCGGTTGGAATGTGAAGCATCAGCGGTTTGGCGATAGCCCTTGCCTCTTCGAGCATGTCTGGCACTCCAACCGCATAATATCCCACGCTCGCATCGACATCGGTACGGGCCGCAGTCATGTAGGCGAGCTTGCCGCCCAGACAGTAGCCGACCGCTCCAATCTTTTTCCCGCCGGTCTCAGTCCGCGCCCAGTCGATCGTCGACTGGATATCCCGAACGCCACCATCGGGATCGAATTTAGCCATGTAATCAAGAGCCTGCTGGAATTCAGGCTCGATGTCGGGATCGAGTTGGATGCCGGGTTGGAGCCGCCAGAACAGGTCTGGTGCGACAGCGAGGTATCCTTGTTCGGCCAACAGGTCGCATTTGCGCCGGATGCCCGCATTTACCCCGAAAATCTCCTGGATCACCACGACGGCCGCCTTGGGCTCGCCAGAGGGCTGGACAACATAGGCTCCGAAGTTCTCGCCGTCGGTGGAAGATGTGATTGTTACACTGGAGGTCATGCGGTTCTCCTGAAGAATAGCCGGGTGCAATATCTCGATACACCGCCTATCGCTTGCACGGGGGACTTGGCAAACCCAAATAGGCTGAATGCCCATCCGCAGGGAGACATCGTGATGAAGGTGAATATCGAAATTGACTGCACGCCGGAGGAGGCACGGAGTTTTATGGGTCTGCCTGATGTGAGCAAGGCCAACAGTGTGTATGTCGACACGATGGCCAAGGCGATGAAAGGGGTTTCGAGTCCGGACCAATTGCAGGATTTGGCCAAGACGATGGCCCCAATGGGGCAGGTAGGGCTCAAGCTCTTCCAGAACTTTGTGGAGGGCAGTCTCGCCGCCGGCGGCGTAAAAACGACTTCATCAAAAAAAGACGGGTCAGACTAGGCCGCCTGTTCCACGTGGAACATCCAGGAGTTACCTCGAGCAGCGATACCATTGTCGCCC
>SHLU01000143.1 GCA_004282995.1 Sphingomonadaceae bacterium | reverse complement strand
TAGCAGTAGCAGTAGCACCGTCGGCGGAACGCCGATTGTTCAGCCGATTCCGTCAGACTCCGCGCGGGCTCCGGCGCCGAGCACGGCTCTTCCATCAAACCTGCCCTCGCTTGAAGAGCTTGAAAAGCTCGAACCTGATGCGCTCGATGAACTCCTCGGGCTCAAGCCTAAATTTGATATGCCGCCGGCTGCACGCCGCTCGATGGAGAGTGTCGGACTATTGGCGGAGCAGGAAGGCGGGTTGCCCGTCGCTTCGCTAGGCAAACAGCCGGGTGTTCTTGTTCGCGCCGCACTGTCGGGGCTCACGCGTCCCGTAGTTTCGCGTTGGGGACATATCCTTCTGCGTCGTGCACTGGCGAGCCGGCTTGAGACACCCCAGGGCTTGCGCCCCGTCGAGTTTGCCGGATTGCGAGCGAAAGCGCTCAATGCCCTGGGTGAACATCATGTCGCGAGGGCGCTGGTTCAGGACATCGATGTCGGCAACTGGAACCGGACAGTCGCGGATGCCGCGGTCGATGCCTATGTAGCTACTGGGGACATTGCGGGGGCATGTCCGGCGGTAAAGTTCCGTGGCGATTTGCGCGATGATGCCGAATGGCAAATGCTGACAGCAATCTGCCAGTCCTTCACCGGAGAAAGTGCCCGCGCCCGCAGCAACCTCATCCGGATGCGGCAAAGAGATGCGGCACCCACTATCGATGTGCTGCTGGCGCAACGTTATGCCGGCGCGGCAGGCCGTGGTCGCAGCGCAGTCAATCTTGAATGGGATGGGGTCGATAGGCTGAACCCGTGGCGCTATGGCCTGGCAACTGCTCTGGGTGCTGAACTGCCCGAAGCGCTGACTGAAAAGCTTGATCCCTATTACGAACGGGTCGCAGCGCGCACGGCTGCCCTGCCGGTCGCAGAACGCTTGCGCGGTGCCGACCGAGCGGTGCGCGAAGGCATACTCTCGGCTGATTCCGCGATCGACCTTTATTCGCAATTCTATGCCGAGAACGGAACCGAGGGCGTTTTCGGGCCGGTCGCGGTGCAACTGCGCGAAGCTTATGTCGCGGCCCAGCCATCGGCAAGACTTGCGGCCATTGAGGCAATCTGGGGCGGCGAGAATCCGGATTACGCACGCCTGACCCTGACAGCTTATGCTGCCGCAAGACTTCCGGCGCTAGAAGAGTTCAGCGACAGCGCGGGATCGTTAATTGCGGCCATGCTGGCTGCCGGACTGGACCGCGATGCGCTCGAATGGGGTCAAGTTGTTGCAGAAGGAAGTCAGGGGTGGGCGTTGCTCACACTCGCGCAGCCGAACCGCTCGAGCGTTGTCAGCGAAGATGCGGTCAACTCCTTCGTCGACAATGACGGGAGCGATGGACAACGAAAATCTGCTTTTCTCGTAGCCGGCTTGGCCGGATTGGGACGTCTGGAAGTTGATGCGGCCAGCAGGTTTTCGGACGATCTCGGCCTTGGTCTGGCGCGCCGCAGCAAGTGGAGCGCCTTGATCGGGCGCGCGGGCGAGCTACGCAATCGCGCGCTCGTCGCTTATCTCGCCGGGGTGGGTATGCAGGGCAGCAGTTGGGACCGGATGACCCCGCGCCATCTATATCACATCGTGCGAGCGCTGAACCGGGCCGGGCTTTCGGCCGAGGCGCGGATGATCGCCGCCGAAGCAGTCGCCCGGGGCTGACGGAAGGCGTGGGCGCGCCTTCGCCTGCAATCGCGGAATTCCTGGCGATGCTCGCCGCCGAACGCGGCGCGGCTGCCAACACGCTGGCGGCCTATCGACGCGATCTCGAATCGGCAGAGGAAGCGATCGGCGACCTTGCCACTGCTCCTCGTGCCAAACTGTCTCAACTGGGTGGGGTCTGGGCCGACCTTGCCCCCGCGAGCGTCGCCCGTAAGGCATCGGCGCTGCGTCAGTTTTACGGATTCCTGGTCGATGAGGGACAGCGCGAAGATGACCCATCGTCGGCCCTGCCGCGCCCGGTTACAAAGCGACCACTGCCGAAACTGCTGAGCCACGCAGATATCGAGAAGTTATTCGAACAGGCCGAACTGGAGGCGCAGAGCGAAAACGCGGCAAACCTTCGAACACTGGCACTGCTCGAACTCCTCTATGGATCGGGTCTGCGCGCGACCGAACTGGTATCGCTACCGATGGCTGCGGTTCCGCGCGATGCGCCGTTTCTGACTGTCACGGGAAAGGGCGGGCAGGCGCGAATGGTGCCCGTCAGCCGCCGCGCGCGGGCCGCGATCACCCGGTGGCTCGCGGCGCGGGACGCAGGATCAACCTATTTGTTTCCATCGCGCGCGAGCCATTTGAGCCGCGTGCGCCTGTTCCAATTGCTGAAGGAACTGGCTGCGCGTGCCGAGATCGATCCTGATCGGATCAGCCCGCATGTGCTAAGGCACGCCTTTGCAACACATCTGCTCGAAGGCGGGGCCGATTTGCGGGTGCTGCAGACCTTGCTTGGCCACGCAGACATCGCCACCACCCAGATTTATACTCATGTCGATGCTGCGCGGCTTATAACCTTGGTCAATGAACGACATCCGCTTGCGGAAAAGGGCCGGGGCGACTAGCGCAGAGCCATGAATTCCTATCTTGATTTCGAGAAACCCGTCGCCCAGCTCGAAGGTCGGATCGCCGAATTGCGTGCCGCCGCTGAAGGTGACGAGGTCGATATTTCGAACGAACTCCAGCGGCTCGAAAAAAAGAGCGAGGCATTGTTGGCAAGCGCCTATGGCGCTCTTACGCCATGGCAGAAAACGCAGGTCGCGCGGCATCCGCAGCGGCCGCATTTCCGCGACTTCGTAGCGCACGCCTTCGATGACTTCGTTCCACTCGGCGGAGACCGCCATTATGGCGAAGACGAAGCCATCATGGGCGGATTCGCAACGTTGCGTGGCCGCAAGGTGGTGCTGATCGGGCACGAAAAGGGCAACGATACCGAAAGCCGGTTGCGGCACAATTTCGGCATGGGCAAGCCTGAGGGGTATCGCAAGGCGATCCGCCTGATGGAACTAGCCGGCCGGTTCGGGCTGCCGGTAGTCACGTTGGTCGATACATCGGGCGCATTTCCCGGGGTTGAGGCCGAAGAGCGCGGCCAGGCCGAAGCAATCGCCCGATCTACCGAAGCCTGCCTCGCCCTGCCGGTACCGATGGTTGCAACGATCGTGGGAGAAGGTGGATCTGGCGGCGCGGTAGCTCTGGCGAGTGCCGAGCGGGTCCTGATGCTCGAACATGCAGTCTACTCGGTGATCTCCCCGGAGGGCTGCGCATCGATTCTCTGGCGTACAGCCGAAAAGGCGCCAGAAGCTGCCGAGGCAATGAAGGTCACCGCGCAACATCTTGAAAAATTGGGCGTTATCGACAGGATTATTCCCGAACCACTGGGCGGGGCCCATCGCGATCCGGCTGCTGCTGCGGCTACGCTGGCCGATACAATCAATGAAGAGCTGGACGCACTGGTGGATTTATCGGGCGAAACCCTGCGCCGGATGCGTGAGGAGCGGTTCCTGCAGATCGGCGGCTGACGAACAGGTAGCCTTCGTTCGGGAACCTGCGTTCTCATCCTTGGTTGGACGAATGTAATACATTCTCCACCCATCGGAGCGAGGGAACCGCGAATTATGAAAAAGCTATCCAAAATCAAACTGATGTGCGGTGCTGCGCTCGCCCTCGGACTGTCGGGCTGCATGGGTGCCGGCGGCGATATTCCCAGCGCCTCGGCACCGATCGCGCAGGATGAGGCCAAGATGGGTGCGGAAGCGCATCCGAAGCTTCTCGCCGAATTCGGCGGAGCGATGACCGGACCTTATGCCGCCTATGTCGAACAGGTTGGCAAGAATATTGCCGTCCAGTCCGGCCTCAGTGGTGCGCGCGATTCCTTCACGGTAAGCCTGGTCAACAGCCCCGTGCATAACGCATTCGCGATTCCCGGCGGTTATATCTATTCGACCCGCCAGCTGGTGGCGTTGATGAACAATGAGGCTGAACTCGCCGCGGTCCTGGGACACGAAGTCGGCCATGTCGCGGCCCGCCACGCCCAACGCCGTCAGCAGACTTCGCAGCGCAATTCGATTCTTGGTGTACTTGGCGCGATCGCCTCCAATGTCCTGTTGGGCGACTCGGGCCTTGGCAACACGCTCTCGAATGCATTTCAGCAAGGGTCGCAGCTGCTCACGCTCAAGTTCTCGCGCAGCCAGGAGCTTGAGGCCGACGTGCTCGGCATCGAATATCTCAGCCGCGCAGGCTACGATCCGATGGCCATGAGCACAGTGCTGCGCAGCCTCGCCTTGCAGAACAGCCTAGATGCGCAAATCCAGGGTCGCAACGCCACCATTCCCGAGTGGGCATCCACCCACCCTGATCCCGCCAGCCGTGTCACAACCGCCGCGCAAAAGGCGCAAGGGGTGCAGGGGTCGGTCGTCAATCGCGACACATTCCTGTCGCGCATCGACGGCATCCTGTATGGCGATGATCCCGAACAGGGGGTCGTCGAAGGGCAGAACTTCATTCACCCCGACCTGGGGTTCAAGTTCACTGCTCCTAACGGCTTCTATATGACCAACGGAACCCGCGCAGTGAGCGTCAATGGTCAGTCCGGCCAGGCACAGCTGACGCTCGCGCCATACTCTGGCAATCTGGAGAATTATGTCCGTCAGGCATTCCAGAGGATCGGTGGTGAGCAGCAGCAGCTGCAACCGTCCTCGATCCGCCGCACGACGGTAAACGGCTTGCCGGCGGCTTATGGCACTGCGCGCCTCAACAACGGTTCAAGCCAGGTCGATGTGACGGTCTTTGCCTACGAGTTTGCGAAAGACCGCGCCTACCACTTCCAGGCAGTGACGCAGGCCGGCAGCGCCAATGTCTTCAATTCGATGTACCAGTCGATGCGGCCTATTACTTCGGCGGAAGCATCTTCGGTCATTCCGCGCCGTCTCGATGTGGTGACGGTTCAGCGCGGCGATACGGTGGCATCTCTGGCCCGCCGGATGGCCTACGACAATGCGCAGGAAGCTCGGTTCCGGGTCCTTAACGGGCTCGGTTCAACCGACACCCTCCAAGCTGGCCAGAAGGTCAAGATCGTAGTGCGCGCGCGCTGACTTGGGCGATCGTCCCTGATCCGCTGTTGGTTGCGGATCGCACATAAAAAAACGGCGGGGATTGCTCCCCGCCGTTTTCACTTCAGGTCTGTGCCCGAGGCTTAGACAGCCATCGTGCTCGAGACGTCGGTGAAGGTGTTGGTCAGCTGGTTGCCGAGGCCCTGCATGGCGGTGATGGCAGCGACAGCGATCAGAGCGGCGATGAGGCCATACTCGATTGCGGTTGCGCCCTGCTCGTCGTTCATGAGGTTCTTGAGGAATTTCATTTCTAGTCTCCTGGTTGGTCTTCGTTACCCGACTCTTTCCAGACGATCCCGGACCGAGTGATTTTGGGTTTAAGGTGCACGAGTTGACAAATTCCTAACTTGACTGCCGGAATTTTTTACGGTCGCGATCAAACGCTGCCGCGGTTCATGGCCGCTTCGCTGGCTGAGGAAATGGTGTTCCACAGGCCGATAGTTTCATTCCCGACGCCTTGGACGGCGGCGACCATGCCGAGAAATACCATGGCAAGAATCAGGCCGTACTCCACGGCCGTCGCACCCGACACGTCGTCGCGCAGTCGTTTGATCAGGTTACGCATTGCATTTTCCGCCCAATTTTTGCCAATTGACTACATTGTGGTCGGTTACGATTAAGAAAGGGTTGTCCTGCGGGAATGGAATGGAAAAAAACTTTACACCCATATTGGTCGTCGCCGGTGCACTAGCGGACGGGCATGGCCGGTGGTTGATGCACCGGCGCCCCCTTGGCAAACATCACGCGGGGCTATGGGAATTTCCCGGCGGCAAGGTTGAACCGGGCGAACTGCCGAAGGATGCGCTGGTGCGCGAGCTCGACGAGGAAATCGGGATTTTTGTCGATGCGGAGGCGCTTGCCGAGGCCGGTTTCGCGTCGTCGGGAGCCGCAGGGGGGCAGCACCCGATTGTCATCCTGCTTTACACTGTCGAGAGATGGGAAGGGCAGCTGCATGCAGCAGAGGGTGGCGAGCTCGAATGGTTTACCCCGCTACAGATCGAACGCCTCGACAAGCCTCCGCTTGACGACGAACTCGCGCGGCAACTGTTCGAAAAATAGCCCGAAGGGGATTGCCAAGCTGCAGGTGCCCCCCTATGTGCCGCCCTCCGATGCGCGCCAGTAGCTCAGCTGGATAGAGTACCTGACTACGAATCAGGCGGTCGGAGGTTCGAATCCTTCCTGGCGCGCCA